>JBEPWX010000278.1:0-5190 GCA_041642235.1 Mariniphaga sp. | reverse complement strand
GAAAGAAATACCTTAGCGATGATATTACTGAAATGGTTATTCAGGGATACCTCGATCCTGAGGAGGATTCGGAAAATAAAAATGACTTGTCGGAACGTGAAATTGAAGTACTAAAATTATATGCTGAGGGAAAATCTACCAGAGAAATCTCCGAGAGGTTATTCATTAGTGTAAAAACAGTAGGTACGCATAAGCAGCATATTTTCGAAAAATTAGGGATAAAAAGTAATGCCGATATGATTAAATATGCTATTAAGGAAGGATTAATTCAACTCCAATAGGTTTTTTGGCTATCCTTTTTCAGTCTGGCTATTAGATAAAAAGCACCGGAATATTTCCGGTGCTTTTTATCTGTCATTGGCTATAGGTTGCTCATTGCAATTGTTTCAAAACAGCCTGTATACTTCAATGTCCAGTTCAACTTCTGAACCAGCCTTTACTGTTACATTATTGAGTAATTTTCCAGTTCTTCTGCTGGTAGTAGGCAGAAATCTGTAAAAATTAAATTCGTTGGAATTATCCCTCCTGAATGCTGCAAGACGTACATCATACTCTCCTTCTTCAAGAAATGGTATACTGTAACCTCCATCAGGTTCTACTTTTGCACTGCTAACAGCATTGGCAAATAAAATATTGCTTTTTCCACTGCCGGAACCTTCAACTGATGCCTTAAACTCACCATGCCTGTATATCAACACATAGGTTTCACTGTCTTCATCGCTGTTGGTTTCAACTTTGCCAAAAATGCTTCCTGTTTTTTTTTCGTCTACTATTCTTGGTGCATTTTTAAGCTCTGCCATTGTTACAAACTGGTATTTTATATTCTGCGATTGGTTGCGAATAATGGCTTTTCGTAAATCAAAATCAATTACCAATTCAGTTTCCTTTCCAGCTAAGAGCTCAAAATTTTTTGAAACAGTGATGTCTATCTCTTCGCTGTTACCTGTTAACAGATTATGTTTTGTATTGTCTTTTGTCAGCACATAACAACCTGCAGTATTGCCAGAAAGATTTGAAGTTGATGAAAGTACAAGAGTTATAGAGGTATACATCTTTGCCGGAAGTTCTTTATTTACAAGCAACTCAGTTTTCCCATTTCTGAGAGCTGATATTTCGATTGTCCGGGAAACATAATTACGAACCGGTTTTCCATTCACTTTTATTTTCGAAATAGTCAGAAATATACCTTTTATGTCTTTATCATCGGAAGCAGCATCTGTGATCTTTAATTTTAATGTTCCAGCTTTGGGGTTACTTATTTCATCTTCAGTACACTGAATAGAAAATATGGTGGAAATCAGTAAGCCCAACGACAGATATAAAATTCTTTTTTTCATAAAACAGGGGATTTTGGTTTATTGCTTAACTTCAATTACAGCATATTTAGTTAGTCTCCAGAATTCATTCGGGTCTTCTATTTTCAAATAAGCAATCAAATCGTCCTGGTAAACAAACCTGTAGGAATCAACAGCATGGTCAGAAATAACTTTAGCATTTTTAGCATTGAGGGGAATGATTTCTGTTTCTCTTATATCAAGTTCTGTGAAATAGTCTTCGTTAAAATCTTCTTTGAGGGTTTTATTTTTTCCTAAACCTAAAAATCCCTCCTCACGTGCAAGAATATTATTTTCTTTTAATTCCTTAAATGTTCCCTGCACCCAAAAAGCTTTATTTAGTTCCTGATCCATTTGCTGTATTTTTTCATAGGATCGATCCACTGAATCTACCAGTTCACTTAGAGAATCAGTTTGAATCACGAGAACTTCTTGTAGCTTGCTCATCCTTTCGTCCATTTCTGCAAGTTTGGTATCACGTTTTTCCAACTCCTGTTTTAAGGTTGAAACTACCTGGGTTTGATTCTGTAATTCTTTGTTAAGCTTTGCAACCCTATTTTTAAATGAACTAATTTCAACTTCCGAAGCTTCCAGTTTTCTTGTCAGCTCATCCATCTTCTTCTCACTTTCCTCAAGTAAAGTATTCATCAGGGCTATATCTTCAATTATCTGTTCCTTTGGATTTTGGCTGCCTTCATTGTATTCGAATTCCAGTTGTTCCCTTTTATTTTTTATAAAGCTAATATTTTGCTCAATTTCGGTTATAGCACCATCGAGCTCATTAATAACGGAATCTCTTTTCTGAATTTCCGAATCCAGCTTCTGAGTTTCCATTTGAAGTTCATTAATTTGAGAGTCTTTATTTAGTAGAATGATGAACCCTGTAATTATTATAATGAGAATAATAGCTCCTGCAACTATGCTCTTTATTGCTGATTTTCCCATTTTTCCTGATTTTTCTTCTTCATTTGCCATTATTTTCTCCTCCAAATTAAGTTAATGCAGGTAGTTTGTAAATCATACTTAATCATTTTGCCAGTCAGGAATTTATAATAATTTATTCTTTTTCATAAACATGTGAGGCATAAAAAATGTTGAAATCACATTTTCTGTTTTACCGAGATATTATAGGTTTTGTTGATTTGATTTCCAGAGAATGGATGAGAAAGTTTTATTGCCTGAATTGACATACCACCTCTGTTTTTCTGCAAGCTAAATTCAGGATTATATCAATACTTACCATAAGAAGTAAGTTAAATGTTTCGAACAAGCTCAGCTAAATTCTGCCAGCCATTACTATAACCACTTATGGCACCTTTTATTCTGGTGAATTAAAAACCTATTTTTTTTATATTGCTATCTTTTAGGCATGTACCAGAATTACAGGAAAAGGATGACTGATTATTTTTGTAAAAAAAAGAAGTTGCTCCTTAAACCTTTATTTGAACAACTTCTTTCTGTTTTATTTTGAGAGAACTAATATGTTTGAGAGATTATTTGCCATGGGCAATATCTATGCTCATTTTTTTTCCTTTAAAGGTGGTATTTTTGAAAGTTTTTAAAACCTGTTTTTCGAAGCGCTGGTCAACTTCAAAGAATGAAAAGCTTTTCATTACCTCAATATCTCCTATTTCCACGCTTTTATCAGGAAGATGTTGGTTGATGAGATCTATTATTTTGCGTTTGTTAATGCCGTCCTTTTTTCCCAGGTTAAAAAAGAATCTGGAGAATTCATAACCTCCTCTTTTTTTTCCACCTCGGTCGGACCGTGCATTTCTGGCTGTTGTTTCATTTTTTTCTTTACGACCTCTTTTGGCACGTTTGCCAATTTCCTGAGAATCAAAGTCCCTGCCGCTAAAATGTGATTCGTTTACATTTATGTCGGGTGCATTTTCATAATACTGCAGAAATCGGTTAAATTCCACCGATACAAAATGTTTAATTAGTTTTTCTCTATCAAGCCATGCAAGTTTTTTATAAATGACAGGCATGAATTGGTCTATTTCAGATTCATTTACTTCAATTTTTTCAACTTTGTCAATTAGGTTAAATAATTGTTTTTCGCAAATTTCTTTTCCCGATGGAACATCTTTTTTAATAAAAGTTTTATTAACTTTTTTTTCAACCTGACGTAGTTTTCCTTTTTCGCGCAGGTGGATGAGAGTAACCGAAATTCCTTTCTTACCGGCTCTTCCTGTTCGTCCGCTACGATGGATATATATTTCGGGGTCATCCGGAAGGTTATAGTTAATAACATGTGTCAGGTCGTTTACGTCCAGACCACGGGCTGCCACATCGGTTGCAACCAGCATTTGGAGGTGCTTGCTACGGAACCGTGCCATTACATGATCGCGTTGGGCCTGCGAAAGATCTCCATGTAATGCATCGGCATTGTACCCGTCCTGCATGAGTCTATCGGCCACTTCTTTTGTTTCAGCTCGTGTTCTGCAAAATATAATTCCGTATATGTTGGGATTAATATCGGCAACCCGTTTTAAGGCTATATACCGATCTTTTGCATGAATGAGGAAATAATGGTGTTCTACATTTTCTGCACCTGTATTTTTCTTTCCTACGGATATTTCATTAGGATTGGTCATGTAACGGTTGGCAATAGATACAATTTCCCTGGGCATAGTGGCAGAGAACAATAGAGTTTGTTTTTCTGCAGGTGATGTTTCAAGTATTGCATCGAGGTCGTCTTTGAAACCCATCGACAACATTTCGTCTGCCTCGTCGAGAACTAACCATTTTATTTCATTAACCTTTAGCTTTTTCCTTTTTATTAAATCAAGTGTGCGTCCCGGTGTACCAACAACAATAGAAGCTCCACGATCGAGCTGTTTAATTTGTTTTTGAATGTCGGCTCCTCCGTATACAACAGCAATATTAATTTCCTGAATGAAACGCGAATAATTAGTCAGGTCACTTGCAATCTGTAGTGCAAGTTCACGTGTGGGGCTAAGTATTAATGCCTGAGTTTGATTTTTAGTTGTATCTATTTGCTGGATGATTGGAAGCCCAAAAGCAGCAGTTTTTCCTGTTCCTGTCTGTGCCAGGGCAACCATGTCGGTATGTGATTCCAGTAAAAACGGAATTGTTTTCTCCTGGATTGGTGTGGGCACTTCAAATCCAAGTGCTTCAACAGCTTGTTGAATCTCTGGGGTAAGGCCCATTTCATTAAATAAAATCATGTAACGTTATATAAAAATTTGTGGGCGCAAAAGTAAGCTTTTAAAATGGACTTCAGGGATTTAACTTGGTTTCTTTTTGTATTTTAATTTATTTATAAAAATCATTAATTTCTCTTATTGTATTTCTTCTTAAATGTTCCTGTTTTCATTGGTTTATTTTCTATGGATTCAACTTAAAATGCTTTACATTTGTTTGGTTTTTATGAAAAAATGAACTGCATGAATATAAATTGGAAGATTTTCTTCATAAACATATATATCTTAAAAATTATATTGATCCTGCTGGTCACTTTATTTGTTATTAATTTGAAGGCACAAAACGACACCATCGTGCCGATTGATAAAGATCCTGAAGAACTTCTGAAAGATCTGGATTTAAGAAAATTTCCTCAACCTGGATTCAACCTGTGGACCGATAAGTTTTCAGGGCATTGGGCTGGTTTTGATATAGGTTTCAATGCTTTTATTAATAAAGACTATTCGGGGTATGATAAACGATTTTTGGATAATGATGTTTTTCGTTCTAATTCTGCATTTATAAATCTTTTTCAGAAGAATTTTGGGTTGCAGCGAAATAGAAATGCTATTGGTCTGGTAACCGGATTGGGGCTACATCTTCAAAGTTACCGGCTTGACGATAATACCACCCTTAAGCGGCTTGA
>JBEPWX010000277.1:0-5195 GCA_041642235.1 Mariniphaga sp. | reverse complement strand
AATGAGACATTTTTTTACTGAATTCAGGAACGACCATCGCCAAATCAGGGATTTGGTTATGGATGCAATCTCATCGGTTATCAGTAACGACATAGAAAAGGTAAAAATGCTTTTGGACAAATTAGATGTTGTTGCAGGGCCGCACTTCAGGTTTGAGGAAGAGGCATTGTATCCCAAACTGGTACCTGTTTATGGGGCAGGCTACATTAACAAATTATATACAGATCATGATTTGGCCATTGCCCGGATTGAACGGTTGAATTTAATACTGGCCAAAAACGAATTAAACGGGGAAGAGAGCGTCACTGCGGTTTCCCTGCTTAGGGGGCTATTGCCTCATTTAACCGATTGCGAAGGCCTGACAATTATGCTCGAAATTTTCGATGGCAAAAGAATGAAGAAAATCAGCAAAGCCATGGATAAAGCACGTGCAGAAAACCTTGGCCTCCTTTCATGGTCTAGCGCTTTGAGAAACAGAAAACAGTTGAAAATAACAATTTAAAAATACTATTATGGTCAATATTACAAAAGTACTATCCGAAGAGCATCAGAATATTTTAAAAGTAATAGATGCAGTGCTGGAAGAATGTGAACAGTTGGAAAACGGAAAAGAGATCAACAGCCAGTTCTTTCAGGATGTAATTTATTTCATAAAAAATTATGCCGATGGTTTTCACCACGTAAAAGAAGAAGATATTCTTTTTAAAGCTATGCTCGAAGAAACGGGAAACATGCACTGCAACCCTATTCCTGTAATGTTACACGAGCACGATGAAGGAAGACAATACGTCAAAGGTATGGAAGATGCACTATCCAAAAACAGTGTTGAACAACTGCTGGAAAATGCCAGGGGATATGGCTACCTGCTTCAAGACCATATTTATAAAGAAGATAACGTGTTGTATCCTATGGCGGAAGAAGCTTTAAACGACAGTCGGAAACAACATGTGGAAGCATTATATGCTGAAGTTGATGTCAACGATTTTTTTGACAATAACATCAGTGATTTTATGAAAACCTTATCGCAGAAGCAGATGAGGTAAGTGGATGTAAATACGTGTAAGCGGCAAATAAAAAGAACTAAAAGTGTAAATGAAATCCCTGCTTAAAAACAAATATCTTCTGCTTTTACTTGTTTTAATTTTAACGATTTCAGCCTGGATATTTTCCCATATTTTAATGGGTCAAAAAGAAAATGCATTGGTTACACTTCAAGCTTCTCAGGAATCCTGTTTTGTTGGCAGCGCATCGTGCAAAGAATGCCATGAAACCGAATACAAAGCCTGGAAAAAATCCGATCATTACAAGGCAATGCAAGTTGCAAATGAAGAAACGGTACTGGGAGATTTCAACAATTTTGTCTTTGAAAGTAAAGGCTTTACACATGAAATGTTCCAAAACGACAGTTCTTTTTACATGGTGCTTGAAAACCGGGAGGGGTTTCCCGATACCTTTAAGATAAAATACACTTTTGGCTATTACCCGCTGCAACAGTATCTCATAGAATTTCCCGGCGGACGATACCAGTGTGCGCATATAGCCTGGGACAACCGGGAAAACAAATGGTTCGATCTGTATCCCCATTTGGAAATTCATCACAGCGAATGGCTGCACTGGAGCGGTGGCTCGCAAAACTGGAACAACATGTGCGCCGATTGTCATTCCACCAATTTGGAAAAAAACTACAATGAAATATCCGACAGTTACAAAACAACTTTCGACGAGATAAACGTAGCTTGTGAATCGTGCCACGGACCGGGCAGCGAACATGTCAGGCTTTCTAAAATGTACCCGGATTCCGGCGAAATTTTTGGAAAAGTTTATTTGGGCCAAAATTCACAAGTGGAAGGACAAATGCAGTCTTGCGCAAGATGCCATTCGCGAAGGTCGCAGTTAAACAACAGTTTCAATCACAACGAACACTGGATGCAGCAATACAGTCCCGATATTTTGCGCCCCGGTCTCTATTATCCCGATGGTCAGATCCTTGATGAAGTATATGTTTGGGGTTCGTTTACCCAAAGCAAAATGCATAGTGAAGGCGTGCGGTGCACTGATTGCCACGATCCACATACATACGAACGAAAGTTACCGGGAAACCAGCTTTGTTACCAGTGTCACGATCACCGGGAGTATGACAACAGTACCCATCATTTTCACGAGCCTGAAACAGAAGGCGCCCGATGTGAAAGTTGCCACATGCCCGGTCGTCACTACATGGTAAACGATTACCGCCCCGATCACAGCTTCCGTGTCCCGCGCCCCGATTTAAGCGTGAAATACGATGTGCCCAATGCCTGCAATAAATGCCACACCGACCAGTCGGCACAATGGGCTGCCGGTTGGGTAAATGAGCGGTACGGCAAAGAACGCAGGCCCCATTTTTCTGAAGTTTTACTAAAAGCGGCCAATCACGAATCCAGCCCGGCAGAAATTGCACACCTTTTAAATACCGACACCATTCCCGATATTGCCAAAGCTACGGCGGTGTATTATCTTGAATATTACAGTGGACCGGAAGCCCTGCAGGTTTTGCTCAATTCACTTGAGCATCCGTCGGTTTTGGTCAGGCGTACGGCAGTGGAAGGATTAAACATGTACAATCCTGAGGCGCACAAAGAGCAATTGGTACAAACTCTTTTCGATACGGCTCGGGTAGTTCGCCTTGCAGCCTTTACTGCTCTTGCCGGGGTCGATGTATCAACCGATTCCCGCGAAGTGATATCGCAATACAACCAGGTAAGTGAAGAATTTTTCAGCACTCATAAGACCAATGCAGATTTTCCTTCCCAAAAGTTAGCCATGGCACAGTATTACCACAGGCTGGGCGAAACCGGAAAAGCGCAGAAGTACTATGAAGAAACGCTGGAAAAAGACAACTACCAGAATATGGCACGGCTGAACCTGGCTTACATTAACAATGCACAGGACCAAAACCGCAAAGCAGCAGCCTTACTAAAAAAAATAACCGAACAGGAACCGGCGTACGATCATGCCTGGTATTCACTTGGCCTGATATATGCCGAAATGAACCAGCCGGATTCGGCCATCTTTTATTTGCAAAAATGCACGGAAATAAACAATCAAAACGTTCCGGCTTACTACAATTTAGGATTGCTTTATCAGCAGCAAAATCAGGCTGCAAAGGCCGGGCGCACTTTTCTGGAAGGTTTATCCAACAGCCCGGATGACGAACGGTTGTTGTATGCCATTGCACATTTATATTTGAAAGAACAAAAAAATGAATTAGCCGGGCCATACCTCCGGAAACTGGTAAAATTGCATCCCAACAAACCCGAATACCGGCAAATGTTACTGTTAACAGATGAACAAAAGAAAGGTAGTTGAACATTGAAATCTCCAGGCAAAATGGAAGAACAAAAAGTAAATGTGCAATCAGGCCCAATAAACGACAGGTATTTTTCAGGAGCTATTTAGCCTTCGTCAAAAGCCCGGCCAGTTTATTGTGAAAGCAGTTGATTACCTTGATCTTTGATTCGTTTTAATGCCCCGGGCGTATTAATGTTTAAAAAATTATTTTTTCCGAACAAAGGATGATCTTTATCGATGCGAATTAATGTATGGGATGTTTCTGAGATTATTTTTTTGAGTTTGAGGTTGTTTTGAAGTAGTGCTTCGTGAAGCGTGGGCAAAATATCTTTACTATATATCGCGCACAAAGGCTGCATTTGCCCGTTTTCATCTACCGGAAGGGTAGCGGCAACTGTACCTTTTCGGGCTTCTTCAATTAAAAACACCAGAAGCGGTACCGGAACAAATGGCATATCGCATGACATGACCAGGTTAAGATGTGTCGGGGAAGATTTTAAAGCAGCATAAATTCCCCCAACCGGACCTGCGCCGGGAAATATATCGGGCACAACACGCAAATCACTGTAATTGAAGGCATTATTAGCAGTGCTCAAAATAATATTTGGTGTAACTTCATTTAAAACCTGGATAATCCATTCAATCATTGGGCGCCCCTGAATCAGGGCCATTGCTTTATTGTACCCCATGCGCCTGCTTTGTCCGCCGGCAAGTATTATCCCTGTTGTTTCAGTCTCTTCTTTCTTCATACCTGCAATTTAATGCAATTTAAACAAGCCGGAATTTATACAAACCTTTAAAAAACTGTTCTATAAATTTTGAACCAAAAAACACCGTACTGCTAACCAAAGTTAAAAAATATTTCCGAATGTTGATAAAAGGATTTTTTTGTCCACATTAAATTTGTATTTTTAAGCCATCAATTTTAATTTCATGGGTACTATGAAAAAGTTTATATCTTTTGTGATGCTTTCATCCTTTTTTTTCACTGGAATTTCACTTCAGGCTCAAAGCAGCGGGGAAGAATTATATAAAACGACTTGCGCTGCCTGCCACACCATTGGCAAAGGACGTTTGGTAGGGCCCGATTTAATCGGGATTAACGAAAAAAGAGATCAGGACTGGCTGATTCATTTTATCCGTTCATCACAAAAAATGGTGAGTGCAGGAGATTCGCTTGCTGTGGCACTTTACGAGGAATACAATAATATTCCCATGCCTGATAACAATTTAAGCGACGAAAAAATAGTAAGCATCCTGGATTACATCAGCGAAACCGGGGCTTCCGTACCTATTCAGAGTATAACAGCCGAACAAGTCCCGGATACTTCAGCGCAGGCACAGGCAACTCCGGTTTCCTATCCACCTGATTTGTTAAAAAGGGGCAAGGCATTGTTTTACGGATACGAAAAATTTTCAAATGGCACTTCTTCCTGCATTGCCTGTCATAATATTCGGGATGGTTCGATAATTGGCGGCGGAAATTTGAGTTTCGATCTTACCGCTTCGTATAGCAGGTTAGGTCAGGCAGGCATTCAGGCTATTCTTACCAACCCGCCATTTCCGGTTATGAACGCGGCATTGCGCGATAAAAATTTAACCAATGAAGAAAAAGAAGCTATTACAGCCATGCTTCATTTCGTGAATGATCGATACGCCCACAAACCGCAAGGTTCACGTGATGGAATTATTTACTTTGCATTAAGTTTGGTAATTGCCCTGTTTCTTCTCATTCATATCTATGTGCTTTACGATCACCGAAAAATTCCTTTATAAAAAGAACAATAATACTGCTGAGTTCTAAAAAATAAAAATCAAATTCTATGAGTTGGATTAAAGAGATGATTTCTCCCAAAGCCCGGAAG
>JBEPWX010000276.1:0-5197 GCA_041642235.1 Mariniphaga sp. | reverse complement strand
TGCTAAGCAGCCGCTGAGTCTATCCAATATCGATAAATTGATTTGGTTGTTTTCTGATTCCTCGCACATGGAACAGGAGGAGATCAAAGGATGGTTCATTGGGCCACGCCGGGAGATGTTAACTCCCTGGAGTACTAATGCGGTAGAAATTACTCAGAACATGGGCATTGACGGAATCAGCCGGATAGAGGAATTTATTGAGGTTGAAAATGAAGATGCAGATTACGATCCTATGTTGCAACGGAAATATAATGGTTTATCGCAACTAATTTTCACTATAGCTAAAAAGCCTGATCCGATAATGTACATTGATGACATTGCACAATACAACCAGTTGGAAGGGCTTGCATTAAGCAATGATGAAATTGACTACCTGGACTCAGTTGCCAATAAAATAGGAAGACCGCTTACTGATAGTGAGGTTTATGGTTTTGCACAGGTTAATTCGGAACATTGCAGACATAAAATTTTCAACGGCACATTTATTATTGACGGGAAGGAAATGGGGTTATCTCTTTTTCAACTTATAAAGAAGACATCGAAAGAAAATCCCAATCAAATAGTTTCGGCATATAAAGACAATTGTTCATTTGTGCAGGGGCCGGTTGTTAAACAGTTTGCTCCTGTAACGCAGGATAAGCCTGATTTTTTCAGAATAAAAGATATTAAAACAGTACTTTCATTGAAGGCCGAAACTCATAATTTCCCAACAACAGTGGAGCCGTTTAATGGGGCATCGACTGGTACGGGAGGTGAAATTCGTGACCGGATGGCCGGTGGTAAAGGCAGTTTCCCGGTAGCAGGAACAGCCGTTTATATGACTTCCTATCCAAGGATGGTTGAGAATCGACCCTGGGAACAGGCAACTGAAGAACGGAACTGGCTTTATCAGACACCTGAAGAAATTTTAATAAAGGCATCGAATGGTGCCAGCGATTTTGGAAATAAATTTGGGCAACCGATTATTTGTGGTTCGGTATTAACCTTTGAGCATTTTGAAAAGCTTAAAAAATATGGCTACGATAAGGTGGTTATGCTTGCCGGAGGAATAGGTTTTGCCAATAAGCGCGACAGTTTGAAAAGTAGTCCTGAAAAGGAGAATTCAATAGTGTTGCTTGGCGGGGATAACTACCGTATTGGCATGGGTGGTGGTGCAGTGTCTTCGGTTGCAACGGGTCAGTTCGATAATTCTATTGAATTGAATGCGGTTCAGCGCGCCAATCCTGAAATGCAAAAAAGGGTATACAATGCCATTCGTGCATTGAGCGAATCGGATGAAAATCCAGTGATATCAATACACGATCATGGTGCCGGTGGTCATTTAAATTGCTTATCGGAGTTGGTGGAAACTACTGGAGGAAGGATTGATACAGCTAAGCTACCTGTAGGTGATCCTACCTTATCACAAAAGGAAATCATTGGAAATGAATCGCAGGAACGTATGGGGCTGGTTATGAAACCTCAACATTTACAATTACTTCAAAAAATTGCTGAACGTGAGCGGGCACCATTTTATGTAATTGGTGAAACTACAGGCGATATGCAATTTACATTCGAGAATTCCAAAACGGGAGAAAAACCTATTGACTGGCAATTGGGCTATATGTTTGGAAATCCACCTAAAATGGTACTTGAGGATACTACGGAAGTTGTTGATTTTGATGAAATTTCATACAATTTGGAAGATGCTGGCACTTACCTTGAATGGGTGTTGCAACTTGAGTCAGTTGCCTGTAAAGATTGGTTAACCAATAAAGTTGATCGTTCGGTAAGCGGAAGGATAGCCAAACAGCAGGGTGCCGGAATTCTTCAGCTTCCGCTCAACAATGTTGGGGTAATAGCCCTTGACTATGACGGCAGGGCAGGGATTGCCACTTCTGTAGGTCATGCTCCGGTTGCGGGGTTGATTGATTCTGCCAGCGGATCTATTCTATCTATTGCGGAAGCTCTTACTAATATTATATGGGCACCGCTTACCGAAGGCATTCGCAGCATTTCACTCAGCGCCAACTGGATGTGGCCTGCAAAGCACCTTGGTGAGAACTCCAGGATTTATTATGCTGTTGAAGCTGCCAGTGAATTTGCCTGTGCTCTTGGAATAAATATTCCAACAGGAAAAGATTCCATGTCGATGATTCAAAAGTACAGTGATGATGTGGTTTATGCACCCGGAACAGTTATTATTTCAGCATCAGGTGAGGTATCTGATGTACGTAAAGTGGTGGAACCTGTTCTTGTAAATGACGAAACTAAAGAAATTCTTTTTATCGATTTTTCATTTGGTGAAAGAGAATTGGGAGGAAGTGCATTTGCCCAGGTGTTGAATAAAGTTGGAAGAATTTCTCCTGAAGTTATGGATGCTCAAAAATTCGTAAATGCATTCAATGCGGTTCAGGAACTTATCGGAAAGGAATTGATTCTTGCAGGACATGATATAGGTTCGGGAGGTTTAATAACAACATTGCTTGAAATGTGCTTCAGCAATCGTGAAGGAGGGATGAAGGTGGATTTATCAGCAATTGGGAAGGGAGATCTGGTAAAAATCCTTTTCAGCGAAAATCCTGGAATTGTAATTCAATGTGCCGACTCTGAACAGGTGAAAAAGGATCTTGAAGAGCGAGGAGTTGAATTTGTAACTCTTGGAAGCCCGATATCCGAGCGAAAGGTAATTACTACATATAATGGATCAGAAACAATATTTGATATAGATTTATTACGGGATTTATGGTTTAAAACGTCCTATCTGCTCGATCGGAAACAAAGTGGAACAGAACTGGCAGTTGAACGCTATAAAAACTACAAACATGCGGGTCTGGAGTTTAATTTTGCCAATTTTACTGGAATTGCGTCAGATTATGGTATTGATATGGATCGCAGAACTCCATCGGGAATAAAAGCCGCTATCATAAGAGAGAAGGGGGTAAATGGTGATCGGGAAATGGCCTATGCAATGTACCTTGCGGGTATGGATGTTAAAGATGTGCATATGACCGACTTGATTTCCGGACGTGAGACTCTGGAGGACATTCATATGGTTGTTTTCGTTGGTGGCTTTTCCAATTCTGATGTGCTTGGTTCGGCAAAGGGATGGGCCGGAGCTTTCAAATATAATGAAAAAGCACGCATGGCTCTTGAAAATTTCTACAACAGGGATGATACCCTTAGTCTGGGAGTGTGCAACGGATGTCAGCTTATGGTTGAACTGGGGCTAATATACCCAGAACATGAAAAACAACCTAAAATGCTGCATAACGATTCAGGTAAATTTGAATCGACATTTTTAAATGTGGATGTTCAGGAAAATAATTCAGTGATGCTGGAGAACATGAGTGGCATGAAGCTGGGAATATGGGTTGCTCACGGGGAAGGCAAATTTTCCCTTCCATACGATGAGAATGCATATCAAATTCCGTTAAAATATAGCCGGGATGCGTATCCTGCTAATCCCAACGGATCAAAATATGCTGCTGCAGCAATTTGTTCAGCCAACGGACGGCATCTGGCCATGATGCCTCATCTGGAACGATCGTTTGCTCCATGGCAATGGGGATACTACCCTCCTGAACGGAAAATGGAGGATGTTGCTCCGTGGATACAGGCATTTGTAAACTCACGGAACTGGATTAAAGCAAAAAAACATTAATTCATTATTTTAGGCAAAGGAGGAAACCTGGAAGACCAACTTTTCTGCAAGTTCATCTGCCAGTTTTTTTCCTTTCAGCATTTTAACAATGTGAAGTGCAAATTGAATGGCAACACCTGCTCCTTTTCCAGTTATTATATTGTCGCTTTGTTCCACATTATTTCCTGTGACTTCAGCTCCTGTCAGTTGATCTTCATAACCGGGATAGCATGTAGCCTTTTTGTTCTTCAGTAAGTTGAGGTTTCCCAAAACAATCGGAGCTGCACAAATAGCTCCAAGAGGTTTGCCTTCACTATAAACACGAACAATTTCGCTGCCCAGTTTTTCATGATTTTTAAGATTTTTGGCACCTGGCATTCCTCCGGGCAGTATAATCATTTTAACCTGAGTGTAATCTACTTCATCAAATAACCTGTCGCTGCTGATAATTATTCCATGCGAGCCTGTTACTTCCTTTTTTTCTGTTACCGAAACAATTAAGGTTTCAATATTTGCTCTGCGCAATACATCGATTATACTTACTGCTTCAATTTCTTCATAACCTTCAGCCAGATGAACTGCAACAATTTCTTTCATACTGATGCTTTTAAACGAAAATAAAAAAAAATCTTCGTGAAGACGAAGATCTTTTTTATTATGAGATTATTCAAAATTAATTGTTCGAAAATTCATTTAACGATTTTTCAAGTTTCTTCCGTGTGAAGAAAATCCGGCTTTTTACAGTACCTAAAGGTAAATCCAGTTCTTCAGCAATTTCTTTATATTTATATCCTTCCAGGAACATGGTGAATGGAATTCTGTATTCATCATCAAGTGAATTGATGCTTTTGTGAATTTCCTGAGTGCTATAAAATGAATCCGGAGCAGGATATACTTTATCTCTTGAAAACAACAGGTGAAAATCATTATTTGAATCATCAAATGTGTTTCTTGTTTTTACATTCCTGCGGTAATCATTAATAAAGGTGTTCTTCATAATGGTATAAATCCATGCTTTAAAATTGGTGTTCTGTGTAAATTTATCACGATAAGTCAATGCTTTAAGCATGGTTTCCTGTAACAGGTCATCAGCACGTTCCGAATCGGAAGTTAAACTTAGGGCATAGTAATGCAACTTGTCTTTTAAACTGAGAAGTGCGTTGTTAAATTGAATCTGAGTCATGGCGCTTTTTATTTTTAGTTTGTTATTAATTTTTGCTTAATCATGAAACAAATATAGAATTGATGGAACATATAAAAAAGATTTTAATCTCTTTTTGTTGTTGTTTTTTTCTATCGATTATCGATTAATCCTATATCCATTCGCTATTAAAATTTTTTTTATATTTCTCTTTCTACTTTTCATGTATGGTTACCACTACTTAAAAATCTGTGCCGAAAATTTTACCTATCGCGCAACGTCCTTACTAATAGTATTATCCGTTTATGTTTTGCTGAAATATTTAAATATTGCAATCTTAATTCTGTGGGAAGAATTACACACTTGTGTCCTCAAATTCCACAAATCAGTTTTACTTTGTGTGGATTAATACAAATCACTATATTGGATTCATT
>JBEPWX010000275.1:0-5201 GCA_041642235.1 Mariniphaga sp. | reverse complement strand
GCCTTCAAAAGCAGGCAGGCTTTCCCGGGCGAATACCAGCTCCCTGGTATTTTTTTCATATTTGACCAATCTTTGCCTCCAGTCTACATAATAACAGTTCCCCCACCAATCGGTAAACAAGATCCTAGGCACATGCGCACTTGCCAGACGACCCATATCGTTTAAATCATTTTTACCCGGATCATAGACTAAAAAGTGAGCCTGCGGATAACTTATGGCATAAATTATCCCTGTTTCCATGTTCATTTCAATATCTTTAAGGCTTTCGTACTGCAGACCCATACCCAGATTTGTAAAAATTCCTGTTTTCGGATTCCATTTCATGAAAAAGCCCCCGGCATAACCTTTGGGATTGTTCATCAGATATTCTTGTCTCGACTCACCTCCATCTGTTGTAAAATAAATATTACCCTCCGGGTCTGCAATAATTTTTGAATGTATCTTTCCCTGCCACTGAAACGGGCGCAAATGAGCCATATCATTAATAAATCCATTGAGTTTTACAGAACCGTCAGCAACATCATATTCGTATAGAGCCACCTTATCCTTATGGTTAGTCACACCGATATGTACACTGTTAAATGCGTCGTTATAACCTATGGAACCCCATGAGGAGTGAGCTTCAGGGAAACCTGGATATTCAATGAATTCTATATTTTTGCCGGTAATTTTATTTTGTTGACAAACCGAAAACATTGGAATCATTATCAGGCAATATAAAATAATACTGAAGAAACAGGGTGATTTTCTATTTTCGTAACATTTATTATTTAAGCTTTTAGAATTATTCATGTGAATCTATTCTTAAAAATTATTAATAAAACAATTGCTATTCAAGGATTTGAATTTTTCCTAATGGATACCAACCTTCAGAAGTTTGCCCTTCAATGGCCAGTTTAATTGCAGGCTTTTTACTTTTTCTGTCGATAAGTCCAATAAGAAAATTGTAATCTTCCGGAGGCATATTCTCCGGAATATTTATTTTGGCTTTTCCCTGAGATATTCCCGGCATCCATTTGGTAATATCCTCTTTACTTTCAATAATATATGTTTTGGATGAATCGCTGACCGACTGAAAAAGAAATGCCAAAGGATAGTGCTGATAAATAGGGGCAACACCTTTATTTTCCCAGGTCATTGAGCAGTCTAAATTCTCTCCGGTGTATACAGCAGACGGATACTGTAATTGTTTGAGAACAAACCGGTAACCCAGTTTTTTTTCAAACTCGCGGACCTTGGGCCACCATTCTTCCGGAATTTGTTCGGTGCCATTATTAACCTCCGTGGCATGCCATTCCAATGCCTTGGATAAAATATAGTCTAAGTCCCAGCCTTGATTATACCATTCCTGCATCGTCCAGCATGTTTCCAGTGCAACAGGTGCTTTTTCCCAGGCATCGAAGGCATTTGACGATGCCAGCGCTTCAGGATAATAATCTTCCATATGGCGCCATTTGTCACCCATATCACCCCAACAGTCGGCACGCCATCCAGCCCCTTTTTCAATGGCATATTTCAGTCCGGGACCTTTCGAAGCCCCAATAAGCATAACCAGTGGGGTTTCTTTAAAATTATCTAAATAAAAATCGATTATTTTAATTACATTTTCATCCGAGGGCATTTCTGCATCTGAACTGCCGGTATGCCATTCCCCCCATTGTCCTACGGTTCCTATATCGAAAAATGCAATATTGCTATCGCCATCATATCGGTCAGCAAATGCCTTAATCAGGTTTTGCTGTTTTTCCAAAAAAACAGGGTTATCATAATAAGGGGGTTTGATTCCTTGCGCCATTGCCCAATCAGGAATATGCATTTCTACGTTTTGGCACATGATTCGAATGTTCAACTGCTGTCCATTTTTAGCAGCCTTTGAAATAACGCTGTCAATCATCGAAAACCGTATCTCTCCTTCAACGGGTTCCAACACGTCCCAATACCATCTTTTTTGGATAACGCCGCTCAGAGGATGCAATCTGTCGTGTATATCCTCATTAAAGAGGCCTGTGGTTGCAAAACCTCTCCCCGGATTTACCAACGGGTCATCTATTTCCTTCGGAGTAACAATTACCTGGCTGCTATTCGGACTGCAACCCCAAAAAACCAAAATGAGGACTATAAGTTTGGTAATTTTTTTTTCAATAAAATTTATCATAGGTTTGAAATGTTAGTTATTCTGTAATTATTCAGGACATAATGATTAATTTCTTCTTCGAAAAATTGGTTTAAATCGAAAAACAAAATAATGACAACTGCATATTAAACATACAAATTGCGGGTTATTTAAAAATATTAAAACATAAATAAAGACTTTTTAATTAAACTACCCTGAAAAAATGCTTCTTTGAAATTAAATCCTAAGTTAAAAACAAAAAAAATACGATTCTAATTATTTGTAGTTTTATTCCTTAATATAAACCATATTTTTTTTAAAAGATAGAATCCTTTGGCCATAACCTTGTTCTTTAGCTGTTTTTTTATACATTTGATATGGGTTGGTATTTGTGATTTAAAATTCAAACGAATGCGTTTACTTAGTTTTTCTTTTCTATACATACTGCTGATAATTTGTAGTTTGTTTAATGGGAGTGTTAATGCTCTTGATCAAAAATCTGTAAACATAGTACTTATAGTAGCCGATGATCACGGTAAAGATGCACTGGGTTGTTACGGGAATCCGGTGATACAAACACCGGCACTTGATCATCTGGCAGCAGAAGGAATCCGGTTTAACAATGCCTATTGCACCACAGCAAGTTGTACGGCCAGTCGGTCGGTTATTTTAAGCGGGATACATAATCATGCTAATGGATTGTACGGTCATATACATAGTTTTCATCATTTCAGGGCATTTGACAACTTACAAACTTTACCTGTTCTTTTAAGCAAGGCAGGATACCTAACGGCACGTGTCGGAAAATATCATGTTGCTCCTGAAGAAGTTTTCAGGTTTGATAAGACATTGAAAGATGCCGGCAGGAATAATGTGCAGATGTCGGAAAATTGCAGAACCTTCATTGAAAATGCAGAACAGCCTTTTTTTCTATATTACTGCACACACGATCCGCACAGAAGTGGTTTGAAAGTAGAAGGGCCACATGATCCTGATGCATTTGGCAATATACCAGGTGGCCATCCCGGATGCAGTGAGAAGGAATATTCAAGCGATGAAGTTCTGGTGCCGGCGCACCTTCCCGATTCTCCTGAAACCAGGGCAGAGCTAGCTGAATATTATCAGTCGGTTACACGTGTTGACAGAGGTGTTGAACGGCTTGTGCAAATCTTAAAAGAAAACAACAAATATGAAAACACCCTGATTATTTATATTTCTGATAACGGTATGGCCTTTCCAGGAGCTAAAACAACCGTTTATGAACCAGGAATTCAACTTCCATGTATCATTCGTCTGCCCGAGGGGAAAAATGGCAATACAATAAGAAACGCATTTGTCTCCTGGGCCGATTTAACTCCCACAATCCTTAATTTTGCAAATACTTCCTATCTGCCAGAAAATTTTCATGGCCGTTCGTTTAAATCTGTTCTGGATGAAGAAGATGATGATAGCCGGAATGAAGTTTATGCATCACATACCTTTCATGAAATCACCATGTACTATCCAATGCGGGTAGTACGTAAAGATAATTACAAGCTTATTTTTAATATTGCCCATGGATTGGAATATCCTAATGCATCGGACCTTTGGAGTTCAGCCACCTGGCAGGGCCAGCTGGATGCAAAGAGTGATTTTTTTGGTAAACGAAAAATAGCGGCTTATTTGCACCGCGACCGGTTTGAACTTTACAACCTGGAAGATGATCCTGATGAAATAGTAAACCTGGCCAATGATCCTAAATATGTTGAAATTCTTAAAGAACTACAGGAAAAACTAAGAATATTTCAGGAAGAAACGGATGATCCATGGGCAATAAAATGGACACATGAATAAAAGGAACATTAGTTGTTCGATAATTGCAACTTTTTGATTTTAAAAATGAAAAGTCAAGTTATTTCACCTTTAATTTTTCAACTGAGTTCTTATTTGTGCAAAAAAACAAAAGAGCTACAGACTTCATTGCTGTAACTCTTTGATTTATCAGGTGGAGCATATCGGAGGCGAACCGATGACCTCTTGACTGCCAGGGAAAACAGAAAACTGACATTTGATTGATTGTGAATTAAATATGCTTGAATGAAATTGCTGGATACAGCCTTTCTCTGCATATTTAAACACCAAAAGGGCACTCCGGCGTTCTTCTCAATTTTAGGCAAAGAGGGGGGAGTGCTTCCGGTAATTAAATAGCTGCTGCTCTACCACTGTTTAAATAATCTTTGATTGAAGGAACATGTAATAATTCTTCTTTCTTTTTTGGCTCCAGTTTAATGTCCTTATTCCCTTTGATTAACGACTCCAGGGGTATACCAAGATATCTGTTTAATAACGTTATTGTTTTCAGTGTCAGTACCCTTTTTCCGTTTAATACTTCTGAAACCCTTGTTTTTCCACCAAATAGAGGAGCCACATCAGTTTGTTTAAGATTCATTTGTTCCATTCTGAATTTAATGGCTTCTATTGGAGACGGGGCTTTCATCTGATAGTTTTCCTGTTCGTACTTTTCAATAAGCAGGGAAAGAAGTTCCATTTCTTCACCTTCAGGGCTATTCGGTTCAATCGCATTTTCAGAACTGTTTATCAGAAGATAAACCCTTTTGCATGCTTCGTTATATTCCTGTTCTGTTTTTATTATCTTAGTTTTCATATCTTATTTTTTTTGCATCTATTTTATCGTATTCCACATGTGTTCCAAACCACACTATGAAAACAATTTTGAGTTTGAATTCAACATCAGCAATTAGTCTGTATTCATTACCTTTTATATTAAAGACTACCCGTTTTGAATTTATTATACTGGCGTTTCTGTATTTTGCCTTCAATTCATTTGGATTATTCCATACCGAATACTTAACTTCATAAATCCAGGCTCTTAAAGCTTCTTCTGCCTGCTTGTATTTAACCTGCCTGCAATATTCAGAAAGCGTTTTTTCCTTTATAATTCTCATGCAGTACAAAGTTAGTAAAAGTTACCAAATAGGGTAAGATTTGCTGTTGTATAATTTTAGGATATTTGTATTTTCCCCGCAAAATACTGTACGTGTGAAAGGTGGATTTATAGAAAAAATTCCAATAGTTGGGGAAAAGGGTT
>JBEPWX010000274.1:0-5208 GCA_041642235.1 Mariniphaga sp. | reverse complement strand
GAAGTTACAGTTGAGCAATGTTTTCCTAAAAGAAGGGCATTCAGATTTATCAGTTCTTCAACTACAACTTCATCAAGTATTCAAGATAATTGGCAGGAAGGTGCCACTAATTATAATGATATTCCTATGGATTGGCAGCAAAAGGTTTTGATACCCCATTTGCTGGACCAGGGTGTATTTGAAAACAGGCTCGAACCGGAAGAATTTATGTGGAAATCAGAGAAAGATACTGCTAAGCTTAAAAATATTCAGGGTGACAGTATCCCGATTTTTTATACTCCTGTCGACAAGTTTATTTGCAGTAATGGATACGCATATAATTACAATGATTTTATGATACCTGATTCACTTTATTCAGGATCTTCAAAATTTGAGGCTGAGTGGCTACTTGAAGAAACAGGTGTCAACAGATATGCATGGTATGAAAATGTTACCGTTACAAGCGATGAACCATTTCAGCCTAAACAGGATTACAATAGCAGGGCATCGAACGATAGCATTATCAGGGTTTCATTTCCAAAGGGATATGACGGTAAATTCTCACTTGAATTTAAAACGCATAGCCTCTTTCCACGAAAATATGTGATGATTGTGAAAACGCATATGGATATAGGAGGTATTTATGATATTTACGTAAATAACGAACTTGTAAAAACGTTCGATTATTATGATTACGTGAGGTTTCGCGGGTTAATGTACAGCGTAACAGGAGAACGTTATTTGCCTGACGGACGATTTAATAAATTCGACATGTATGTCGATAACATTGATACTTACGGTAAAGCCAAAATACGTTTCGAATATAAAGAACCGGGGAGAGTAACGTCAAATGGTCTGGTGATTGATTACATAGACTTTATACCTGCTGATGATTAAGGACTTAGTTTGAAAATAAACAAAAATGAATTACAATTTTCATCGAATGAAAAAGACATTCAGCATATCAACTTTTTTAAATCGCTACATCAAATTGTTTGTAATGCGGGGACAAAATACAAGCAAAAAAGTTGTGCCACTTATGAGATCATTAAAAAATTCTTTGGCCTACAACCTTAAAAACCAAAGCTACAAAAGAATGAATAAACTAGTAATACTGGGATTAGTAAAACGGTATGCCCTGTGGGCAGTAATGTTTATAGTTGGCATTTCGTCGGTTAAAGCCCAGGATACCTTACAGGTAAATGGTAAAATTTTAAATGGCGCCAATGAACCGGTTCCCAATGTTTCAGTTGCGGTGGAAGAATCATTTGAGTTGCCGGTTGTTACTAATGAGTCCGGAGAATTTACTGTACGGGTATTGACAGGCCGTGAATGGTTGAATGTTTCACCATCAGGAGATTATAAAGACAAAAGGGTATATTTGAACAACCGTGAAGAACTTACCATTTATATCACCGATGATGATATTGCTTCCGGAGAAGATGAGGTATCTGTTTTGTCCCAGACCAGATTGAAAAGAAATATAATCACTTCTTTATCGGTATTAAATACCGAGGAAATTATTCATACCTCTGCCCTTTCTGTTGATCAATATTTACAGGGGAGGGTACCTGGAATGCATGTAGTTAATCGATCTGGTGATCCCGGTAGTGGTGCATTTACTTTATTACGTGGCATTAACTCCCTTAATGCGTCAAATCAACCCTTGTATATTGTTGATGGAATCCCTGTAATATCCATGGGCATTTTTGATTCAAACCTCGATGGATTTTCTTACAACCCTTTGTTAGGAGTTAATACACTGGATATTTCTAAAACTACAATTATTAAAGATCCGACATTAGCAGCAACTTATGGTTCTAAAGCAAGCAACGGACTTATTCTGATTGAAACATTAGACCCAAGTGCTACAGAAACTATAATAGAACTCGATCTGAGAAGTGGTTATTCGCTTTCTCCATCGCGGTTAATACCACAAATGGACGCCGGCCAACATAAAACCCTGGTCAGTGAGATTTTATTTTCTTCCGGGCAACGGGAAGAATTAGTTCGTGAGGATTATCCAAATTTGTTTCTGAATCAAAACAGCGATCGTTTTATTGATTATCAGCATAATACTAACTGGCAGGATATTGTTTTTAACAATGCTGCCTTTTCAAACCTGAATGTGAATGTAAAAGGAGGAGATGAAATTGCCCGGTATGGCTTGTCTTTTGGATATATGAATGCAGATGGAATAATAAAAACTACAGGATATGATGGGTATAATTTGAGGTTCGTTAGTCGTTTGAATATTTTTACATGGTTAAAAATGAATGCTGGTGTTTCGCTTAGCTACAACATGTCTCAGCTAAAGGAATCGGCAAAAGTTTCCCAGACGAATCCAATTCTTACCAGCCTTGCAAAATCACCTATGTTAAATCCTTATCAATACGATGAAGAAGGAAGAGAACTTATTACACTTGCTCCTGTAGACGAACTTGGTGTGAGTAATCCCCAGGCAGTAATTGATAATTATGAGGCTAAAAACAATAATTTTTATTTTATTACCACTCTTGGAGTTGAAGCATTGCTAAAAGAAAATTTAGTGTTAAACACAAATTTCGGGATAACTTACAATGTTTTAAAAGAACAACTTTTCATGCCGAACAAAGGCATGGAACTTTATTACAACGATGAAGCCATCAATGTTTCAAAATCCACCAATAACAGCTTGAATTCAATTTATAATAATACGTATCTGAAGTATAATAAAACCTTTGGTACCGATCATCATTTCACCTCAAATACAGGAGTTAATGTGTTAACGAATGATTTTGAACTAGACTGGGGACTTACAAAAAACGCTCCTGAAAACGATCAATATCGTTTTTTACAGGATGGAACCAATAATCAACGTGAAATTGGCGGAGCGAACCGAAACTGGAACTGGCTCTCTTTTTATGAAAGCATTACTTACAGCTACAGGGACAAATATCTCGCTTCAGCCTCAATATCTGTTGATGGCTCTTCAAGGATAGGCGACAATGCCCGGAATACATTAAAAATTGGAGGAACTCCATTTGGTCTCTTCTATGCCGCTGGGGTTGGCTGGCGAATTTCCAGTGAACCTTTTCTGAAAAATGTATCGTGGCTTGAGGAATTAAAATTACGACTGACATACGGTTATTCCGGAAATGACGACATTGGCGAATCAAATGCCACTAATTATTACAATGCCGTTAAGTTTCGCGAAACAGTGGGACTGTATCCCGCACTTATTCCTAATGATGAACTAACCTATGAAACTGTTAGTCAGACCAATGTTGGATTTGATATTTCACTTCTTGCGAACAGGCTTTCAGCTACTATCGATTTATATACGTCGGAAACCAACGACATGCTTATTTATAGTCCGATGGAGGCTTATTTTGGCTTTGATTTCAGACCGGAAAATAGCGGGAGAATGCAAAATAAAGGCATTGATTTTGGGCTGTTCTATCGCATAGTCGACAGGTCCAATTTTAAATGGGATTTACAGGCTACATGGTCGGGCGTAGAAAACGAACTGCTCGAAATACGAGGAGATAAGCTTGTTACCGGCATTAAAGGTGCTGATATTGTAAACATGCCTGGTGAACAGGCCAATAGTTTTTACGGCTATATTTTTGAAGGAGTTTATTCTACTACAGATGAAGCAGAACGAGCAGGACTGGTGAATGAGCGACTTATTCCATACCAGGGTGGAGATGCAATTTTTGCCGATTTATCCGGCCCCGATGGTTCTCCTGATGGTGTAATTAATGAGCACGATAAAACAGTAATAGGATCTTCACTTCCTGAACAATTTGGTGGAATAAATAATAAATTTATCTATAAACGCTGGGCATTAAGTACTTTCGTTCAGTTTGTTCAGGGTAACGAAGTTTTTAATTACATTCGTTATCAGAATGAGAATATGAAAGGCCTTGCAAATCAAAGTGCACATGTACTTGACAGATGGCAATATGAAGGCCATGAGACAGAAGTGCCACGTGCATTGTGGGATGATCGCATAGGCAATTCCTCCTTTTCAACGCGTTGGGTTGAGGATGGCAGTTATTTGCGTATCAGAAATATTGCACTCAGCTATACTATTCCTGAAGAGTTCTTATCTTTCAGAAATGCACAGTTCTACATTACTGCAAATAATGTATTTACATTTTCGAAATATTTGGGATACGATCCTGAGTTTGGATATTCACATTCTCAGATTGATCAGGGAATTGATTATGGAACGACACCACAACCCCGGCAATTCATTTTAGGAATAAAATTAGGTTTATAATATGTTATTTTTTGATAATATGAAAACGTTTGGAAAATATACGACAATCTTCATCGCTGTGACAGCTTTATTTCTGTTTACATTTACTTCATGTAAAGATTTTCTCGACCCGGAGCAAGAAATAAATATCACCGAAGATGAGCTTTATAGTGACTGGTATGAGTACCGCTCCATTGAAATGGGGCTTTATGGTTTGCAGCAAAATCTGGTAGAACAAATTGTTGTATTGGGCGAATTAAGAGGGGATTTACTTAATATCACTGAAAATGCTGATGCCGACCTGGTGGAGATTTATAATTTTAATGTTTCAAAAGAGAATAAATATGCCTCGCCTACCAATTTCTTTAAACTGATATCGTCCACAAATAATTTTATCCGGATACTGCAAAAAGAACATCCTGAAGTTTTGGATCCAAATAGTCCGGTAAACAATTACGACAGACTTTACGGAGAGGCTCTTTGTATGCGGGCATGGGCTTATTTTAACGCAGTTCGTATTTACGGAAAAGTTCCCTTTATTCACGAATCGCTTACAACCATTGACGAAGTTAAAGGATATCTTAATTCTTCTGATACTTATATCGATAGTGTTGATATTGTATTTAGCAAAGATGGTTATTTTAACGATACGATTTATAATACTCCCATTGAGCTGGTAAAACAATTTTTTGATGAAAAACTGATCATCGATTATTTTACCAACGAGCTGGAAAAAAAAGTAAAAGCTGTGGGGGTAGTTCATTACGCTGATAATAATGATGAGACATGGGAAGTGACCATTTGGAATACTCACGCAATGAATACCCTTTTAGGCCTCATGTATCTTACTGAAGGAAATTTAGCCAAAGCGGCCAATTATTTTGAGAAAATTGTTTATTTGTCATCCGATAATAACCGTTATCAACTGGATAACAGTTTTGCAAACAGAAATTGGAGAAATATTTTTAATAATATTAACCTCC
>JBEPWX010000273.1:0-5217 GCA_041642235.1 Mariniphaga sp. | reverse complement strand
TGGCACGTGCAATGGCCACCCGCTGGCATTCACCTCCCGACAGCTGGGGTGGTTTCGACTTCACCTTTTCCGTTAACCCAACCCACTCAAGGGCATCCATAACCATTTTCTTTCGCTCATCCGCTCCCATTTTCAGAAGAAGCAGGGGAAACTCCACATTTTCGAATACCGTATGCACCTGAAGCAGGTTGTAACTTTGAAAAATAAACCCCAATTGTTCCTTTCTTAAACGTGCAGCCTGTTTTGCCGAAAGCATACCAATGGAATGATCCAGCACCACGGCTTCCCCCGAGGTAGGCGTATCGAGCGAACCGATGATGTTCAGCAATGTGGTTTTGCCCGACCCGCTGGGCCCTATCAATCCAGTGAATTCTCCTGTTCCCAGCGAAAGGTTTATGCCCTCCAAAGCTGTAAAACTTGATTTTCCCATTGGGAAAGTCTTGGTAAGTTCCCTGATTGTAATGATCGCATTGTTTTTCATTATTTGATTTCTAATTTAAATTATTAAAGCATCAGTGGTTAAACACAAGCATGAGTTGCAGGCCTGCACCGGCAAATAAAGTTTCATTTGTACTAACGGTAGGAATCTGGTAGGATTTTGGATTGACATACCCCATCAAATGTACTGTCAATCGGTTAAATTGTTTCTGCCAGTTCACAAAGTTATAAGCTGCATTGTTACGCCAGTCGTAATAAAGAATGTAACTGATGTTATCGAACATGCCCACCGGGTAAGAAATATTTAAAAGAGAAAAGGTAATGGTTTCATTGAATTTGAATGACTTCTCATCGAAGGCTGCAACGAGTTGTTCATAAACCACCGTTAATCCGTTTCCCAGTGCGAAGGTATAATCCAACCCCAAATTTAGGATCTCCTGGTTGGTAAGTATGCCCATCCCCCTTCCCATAGTTTTCCATGAAGCTTCAATCCAGTAACCAATTACCTTGTCGAAACGGGCATCAAAGCCCACTCTGTGCTCCGGAATCTGCTCATGCCGGAGGGATGCATCAGAAAGTCCTCTGCTGTCGGCAATTCGGTAATGGTATGACAAAGCTGCCTCCCCACTCCCGGCAGGCAACTGAAAACGGCCACCTGCTTCGGGTATACGTGCATTTGTTTTTATCATTTCCCAGCCTTTAGTGCTTCCGTTCCCATACAGCGCCCAAAGCCAGAACGTCATGTTATTCAGGGTGTAATACCTCCCCAGAACACCCCAAACCCCATCGGTAAGCTGCAAAGGGTCGCGCGGATCCATCTGATCAAACCACATGAGCGGCCTGAGAATTCTTGCCGATCCAAAATTTATTTTCTGAAGCCCTGCCCTGACTTCAAACTGTGAAGTTGAGTAGCGGGCCCACAACCGGTAAGGCTTTAAGTTGCCATTAGATGAGAACGAGTTTATATCCTTCATGCCAACATTCCCGTATATTTGCCGATGCTTCAAAATCAATCAGACGTCCTCCTTCCGAAGGAAGTTCAAAATTCACCTGGGGAAGGTACCTGCCGCCATTCCACCAGGGATAATCATTTCCTGGATTAATATGGGTATATGCTGAAAGCTGCCCTTTAAATCTTAATGACTCCTGTGAAGTTCCCGGTTGAAAAAACAAAAGAAACATCACCGGAAATACGATATATCGTAACTTGTTCATTTCAGTTTCTTGGCGTTATTCCATATGCAATAAACCGGGTAAATTCAAAAATAAGTTCCTGAGGTGAAGAAAAAAGGTTCATCAGCCTTTCATCTTTCATAAGCTCTACAAGACCAAAGGAAACCTGCACCAGGAACTCAGGCTTCAGGTCATCGCGAAATATGCCGACACGCTGTGCTTTCTTCCATGTGGCAAGCAAACCATTCCAGGCCTCCTGCGTTTTTTCTTCAACGAATGCTTTTAATTCCGGCTCAGACCCCAGATAAAAATCCTGCATGAACTCCCTGCTAATGTTTTCGGTGCTTTCAGCCTTCAGAAGAATCATTTTTTCAATCTTCTCCTGCACTGGAATATCCTCATCAATCAAACGATTAAATTTTACAATACCATCATCTATTTCATTGGTAAATACTTGTTTGGCCAATTCAGTCTTATTGGGAAAAAATTTATAAAAGGTCATCTTGCTAACACCCGACCTTGTACAAATCTCCTGAACCGAAACCCGTTTAAAACCATGTTTCCAGAAAAGTTCCCTGGCTGTTTTAACAAGTGCACCATATTTTGGATTTTCCATGTTTACCATCATTGAATTATACGAAACCTAAAAAACTTTACTAAATTAGTTATAATTTATAATATTCGTATAATAATTAAAAAAAAGTAAAGTCGATCTGTAAAAAAATAATATTATCATCATTTTATCCTTCGGATAAAACTTATCACTTAGTTTATATAGAATTACGTGACTTAAACCACACATCCTCCAGTATAAACTCAATGTATATTCAATTTAAATTCAATATTAACTCAATTTAAACTCAATAAAATGTGAATTTAAATTGAGTTTAATATGAGTTAACATTGAAATTGATTAGTACTAAATACATCTCACTAGTACCTACTTCCCTATGATTTATAACTTTGGAATTTAGAATAATGAATTATACAGTTTAGAATCATACTAAAAGGAAAAAACTCCTCTTGCATAATACTAAAAGGAAAATTAAGCATCTGATTTTTAAGGATTATCCCCTGAAAATAAATGTTTCGAAGACAAAAATTTCCGCATCTTCCCAGCCGTCCCAACCAATACCCGCCTTATCCTGTGAACAGTGTCCAAGAAATTCCTTTACAGTCCAGCCGGTTTTTAAGGGAACTTTGGGAAGAAATGTTCCGGAATCGGACCCTTTTTTGATATATATGCCATGCTTGCCCAAAATAATTTCATCGATAGAAGTAATTTGCCGCAGGGGTGAAAGTAAGGAAATTTCTACCTCCAGTTTATTTAATTCTTCCATTTGAATGCTATCAAAGCGCTCATCGCAAGATGCAGCAATTGCCAGTTGCTGTAATGCCTCATTTAAAGTATTGTTATTGGTAACATTTCCTATACAGCCACGCAATTCACCTTTCACATAAATGCTTACAAACATTCCCGCAGGATTAAAGAATTCATCTACCACCGGTGCCGGATGAATCAACTCTCCTGTTTTAATATAATGCAAGATGGCTTGACGAGCTTTTTCCAGCAATTCATGCTGAATATTTGGCGATACTGACAGACTATCATTCTTGTTATAAACAGCCATTGCCCAATATCCCACAACTTTGGTTTTGTCTTTCAATACTTTAGAATCTCCTGAATTCTGATAATGGATTAGTCGGTATTCCACATTTTTATGCTGGGTAATGGACAATAAAGTCATCACTGAAGCCCATCCACAAAGAGATGTTGCCAGATTTTTAATGTTTTTATCCTGTTCAAGGGATTTCATCAAAACATCCGGATTATTGCTGCAAATTGCCTGAGCTGTATGGAAATCGTTTTCAACCGCATCCTCATATGCCGGATAATGAGAAAAATCTGTGCTGATCACAAAAAGATTTTCAGGGGTAAACCATGGCTCAAGCAGCAATGCAATTTTTTCACACTCTGAAACATTATGCGTTCCTAAAATGATAGGAACCAAAAGAAAATCAGTTCCCAGTTTATGTTGCAGAAATGGAAGTTGCACCTCAAGACTATGCTCATACAGGTGAGCTTCGGGTACAAACCTTATAAGCATATCTGTATCAATGAGTTTACGGGCAAGCTTTCTGTCAACCTTTATTTCACCAATAGGAGTTTTATATCGTGCGGAAATGTTTACAGATGCGCCACTAAACGTGAACTGATGACTGGAAGCAAGAACAAATACTCTTTTATACGTGCATTTTTCAGGAAGTTGATTATATGCAGAAGCAGCTACCTGTCCGCTGAACGCATATCCTGCATGAGGTGCAAGAAGGGCTTGCGGCTGATTTATATTAACAGGCTGTTTGGCATGGGAAAACAATTCCACCAATTGTTTTGAAAGTTTTTTCCCGGACGAGGGATAAAATCTCCCGGCAAAAGCAGGTTCCCTAATCTTGGATGATGATAATCCGGAATCTTTCATTGTATGGAATCTTTTTTAGCATTTCTAATTAATGTATTATTATCAGCGGATTTCTAATTACAACCTTTATAACAGGAATATACGTATATTTATATAATTCGTTCAGAAAGAATATGATTTTACAAGTTATCAGGTAGTTAAATTAAAGAATTCCATTTGAAAGTTTATAATCCAAAACTTTTCTGTTTAAATTTATTGCTTTAAATTCGTAAATACAACAATCAAATAAATCGTGAGCATGAAATGAGCATGAGTAGTAATACATACCAACCGGGAATTATTAAAATCCTTATGCGAATTCCATGTTATACCATTAAAAACTTACATTTGTAATAACATGAAAGCCAAAAACTTATGGATCAGCCTGTTCTTTTTTCTGGCAGCAATTTTATTCCTGCAAGGATGTGCTACTCAATCGGTTAATATTCTTCCGGCAAATCCACCGGGATTCCTCATGGGATTAATGCATGGATTCATCCTCTTATTCAGTTTCATTGCGGGTTTATTTACGGACTACCGTATTTATGCCTTTCCCAATGCAGGAGGATGGTACGATTTTGGTTTTATGTTGGGGGTGATGTTCTTTTTTGGTGGTGGAGGTGCAGGGGCACGCAGATAAAAGTTATTAACGTTCAAATGTTGTTTCGAACAGCTGCCTGTGCAAAACTTATAATTAAAAACAACTGTCAACTGAATCATAAGTTAAGGTTTTACATATATTTGCTGTATAAAAAATTGAAAAATTAAAGAAATGAACCGGTTAATTTTATTTATCATTGTTTTGGGCCTGGCTATTACATCCTGCAAATCAAAAAAAGAATTGGCCCAGTCACCTTATACTACCGATCCTACTGCTCAACCTAAAGTTTTTACAGTGCCAACAAGTAATGAAGAACCACAGGCACTTCCACGGGAAGAACCGGCAACAAATGTTAGTGAACCAGTTTCAATGCGTAAAGAACAGATATCCTTCACCCGACAGGAGGATAAAACACAAAACGAGTCGAACAATTTTTTTGTCATTCTTGGTTCTTTCAGTGAATTAAATAATGCAAAGAATTTTCGAGAAACGCTCTTAAACAGAGGATTCACACCGATTATTCTTCATAGCGAAACAGGATATTAC
>JBEPWX010000272.1:0-5224 GCA_041642235.1 Mariniphaga sp. | reverse complement strand
CAGGCTAAAATAAAATTTTTTATTATAAAACTTACCATTAAAAATTTACAAAAAAAACTGCAGAAACAGGAGAGTTAAATGGCTGTATACATAAAAGTAATTACGATACCGGATACAGTAACAATTCGGACCATTGGAATCGATATTCAGCAATTGATGTTCACGTTTAAAATCTTTATCCTGTCGTTGCTGATGCTCATTCATTTTATAAAGAATATCAACCAAATGTCATTATGTCTGCTCTTATCTATTGGTGCATATTTTGCTGTAATTTTTCATATAAAACTATCGGGATTATGTCAGGGATAATATTCATACAAGTACCGTTGTTCCGGATATTTTCAATGAAAAAATATTCTGGTTTCAGGGCAGGGATAGCTTTATACATCCTCCACTTTATTGCCCCCCCGTAAAGTGCTCATTTTTTAATTTAACTTTGTGAACAAAATCCATTACAAAGCATTTCAAAAGAACAAAGAATGATTCCAACAAGTAATGAAATGATTCATTAAAATGAACTACAAAGATTACTATCAAATATTGGGTGTTTCAAAAAGTGCAAGTCAGGATGAAATTAAAAAAGCCTACCGCAAGCTTGCAGTAAAATTTCACCCCGACAAAAATCAGGGAAATAAAGAAGCTGAAGAACGTTTTAAAGAAATCAGTGAAGCTTATGAAGTACTGAAAGACCCGGAAAAAAGAAAAAAATACGATAAACTGGGCGCTAACTGGAAACAGTATGAAAATGCCGGGGCAGGATATGGATACTCCGGATCAAAAGGAGGTTCACCTGGCGGAGGGTCTTATTATTTTGAAGGCGATTTGGGTGATTTGTTTGGTGAAGCAGGTGCAGGGGGTGGCTTTTCCGATTTCTTTAATGCCTTTTTCGGAGGAGGTGGCGCTTCACGTGAACAGTTTGGCAGCCGCCGGCAATCATTTAAAGGCGGCGATTTGCGCGCGGAAATGGAAATATCCCTTTTTGAAGCGTACCATGGAACATCCCGATTGTTAAATGTGGATGGCGAAAAGCTCAGGATTACAATAAAACCGGGCGCTTATAACGGCCAGGAACTGCGGATAAAAGGCAAAGGTTCACCAGGAATTGGTGGCGGACCGAAAGGCGATATCTATGTTAAAATAAAAGTTGCCGGCAGTGATGATATAAACCTTAATGGCAACGACATCCGTCAAAAAGCAGATGTTGATTTGTATACTGCGGTATTGGGTGGCAACGTGGAAGTAAATTCACTTGCAGGAATACTTAAAGTGCCTGTTCCAAAAGGCTCACAAAATGGCCGCAAATTAAGGCTGAAAGGAAAAGGAATGCCCGTTTATGGAAAACCGGGAGTTTTTGGAGATCTCTATATCGAATTAAATGTTAAAATCCCGGCAAACTTAACTGAAGAAGAGGTTCGTTTGTTTAATAAACTGAGAAGCTTGAGAAATAACAGGTAACCATTTAATATATTATTGTATGATAGCAAAATATTACGAGTACAATCACACCGACCCTATAATTGAAATGTTTGTTTCGGGAATGAATGAGCTGAATTACCGCTATTATGCAAGTGAACTGTTGCGAAGAATGATGCATTCCTCTGATTTTAATCTCGATATTTCTATACGAAAGGCCATAGCTATACTGAAATTAACCGGACTGCCGGTTCATAACCACATTTCATGCGTTTACCGTTCCGACATCCATGGGATAAAACGCGACTGGAAACTCTCAGAACTGGCCTGCAGCCTGATTATAATCAGCCAGGACCAGGCGAATGAGGAGATTGAAGAATACCGGCAGGCCTTGATGAAGTATCTGGGGATATAGTAGCAAAATCCCTCACCCTTCCATCCTGATGGATGTCTCGGGGAAATAATCGGTGCTTAAGTACTACATACACTGGAAGGGCGGATTTTCATCACCCTCTTACCTTTCCAACTGTAACCTACGAGGTAGCCGACTTTTCCTGAGAAAGTCGCCATGAATTCTTTTTCGCAAATGTAAATCACCAGTACTTGTCAATTCATACTATCAGGTTTTTCATTGACCCCATGCCGCGGCCGGACCAGCCTGCTTCCATCAGGCAGGTGAACGGTAAAGTAAAAAGTGAACAGTTCTTTAAATTACCGTGGTTAGAATTGTATAAGAAATTACTGTTTAAAGTTCAGGGTTCAGGGAGGGATTCCATCCATATACGATGTTGCAAAAATGGATGGAATCCCTATGCGACTTTTCGTTTTGGCGCTTTTGTGTGATATTATAAGGCTTCGGACTTCGGTCTTCCGGCTTCCCGCTTTTTTGCGACCACCTCCCCCAGGTAAATAAAACCGGATTATCTTCCGCTTTTACTCACTTTCATGCTTCTTTCTCAAATATACTTTCCCTAATTTTAAATTTCAAAACCAATGGATTGTCGGATATATTCGTATCTGCGATAATTTCTCTGTCCTTTTCTGAAAACCAGCAGTCAGGCATCAACTTTATCAGTGATAAATCAACCACCATTACTACTTCATCCAATTCAGTAATTTCAATTTTAGAAAACATTAATAATTTACTAAATCCCCCGGCACAGACTATATAATTGCTGTTCTGCTTATTGTACAACAGCGTTGCAGGTTCATTCCTGTATAAAAAACATGTAACAATGAAGTTTTTATTTTCAATATTGTGCTGAAAGGTTTGGATATATTTGTTACAGTAATAGTCTTTTTTAGTCAAGATATCTCTAAAAGAATCAGCATTCTTAAATTCATTGATAAGAGGTGGTTCATTATAGTTAAAATTATATCTTCCAAAATCCCATTCGTATTTAAGGGCAAATCCCTCTTCCGATATCTGATAAATCTTATTTGAGAAACCTTCATAATAATTGATTTCATTGTTTTTTCTATAAAATGGATTAGCCGTCTGGAAAGGAATCTTTTTCCTCGTCCAAGCCGGAACCAGATTTTGTTCTTTGATAAAACTCCTGGATTTCCCGGAATACAAGCGGGCTCCGTATTCATCAAAGAGGGTTAAAAAGGCATACAAAGTAGAATCAACAACTGCAATTCGATTAACTGCCCGAATATTTTTATCATCGGTAATTCTCAGTAAGTTGATAAAATTTCCGGAGAAATCATATGACCGCAAATTTCTGCCGTCAATCATTTCAATATGGTTGGTGTATGGATTAATTGCAAAATCTTCAATGTGAAGATATTCCTCCGGACCGTTGCCTATTCTGCTGATTTTATTAATAAAACTTCCATGTTTATGATCAAAAATAAAAATTGTTTTCTGGTCGCGATCCTGAATAAAAAGCTTGTCTTGATATTCCACAATTTTTACAATTTTTCCTATCAGGCAACTATCAGCTGTAGCCAGAGGTATTATTTCAACATCCTCACCAATATCATTTAATTCCAAACAGGATATATCCATGTCTATTGTTTTCGTGCTGACATTACCGAAATGTGTTTGTTTATTTTGACAGGCAAGCAACACCTGGATTGACATACATAAAATGATATTAATCAACTTCATATGAAAATGTATTTATTTTATTGGCTCATAAAAAACAAGTATTGGATTATCAGATGCATTCAGATCTGATAAACTCTCCGGCAGGGTTACATTATTTTCCTTTAGACGATTTAATACGTATGATTCTGCCAAGGCAAAAAAAGTATTTTCATAAACTCCATTTAATGGAAAAACAATTGGAATACTTTTGGAGTTATTTTCGATTTTCATGTGACCGCAGGTAAGGACACAATTATTATCAGTATCGAAAAATGTAACTATAAGTCGATTCTGCTTAGAAAATAAAAAATATAAAATATTATCACATTGATAAACATTAGTAATCCCACCGGAATATTTAGTCTCAGCTCTAGCAATTTATCCGGTTTAGTTTTCCAAAATTCCATGGGAGCATAGTTAGGCAAAACAATGCTATAAACTGGAGAAATTCTTTCATCAGTTATACTGTAAACTATATTTTCAAAACGTTTGAGAAAGAATAATTCCTTTGCATTATAAAAAAAAGGAAATTCTCCCCCTGATCTATACATGTAACTTGATAATATGGGGTCATGTGCAAAAACCTTAGAAGTTATTGAATAATCCTTTGAATCAGAAATTAGCAGAATGTAATTGTAATCATTGGAAGGTACTAATTTATAGGGATTATAAAAAACAGTTGAACTTCCTATGCTGGCAATTTTCAAAGGTGCATAATCTATGGAATATTCAATAATGAATTTTCCATCAATCGTTGAATACTTAATAAGTTTTCTGCGCCTTGAGCAGTAAACCATTAAAACATGTGTTTCTTCGTTGACCAGAAAATCTGTTACCGTTATAAACTCCCCAGGGCCTTTACCCATTTTTGATATTTCAAATTCAATTTCACCGCTTTCAATGTCAAAGCAGATTATTTTAGGCTGTGAATCGGCAATATAGAGTTTATTGTTTTTTATGATTGCCCTTTGAACATTTCCAACAGGAACATCATTCGATAACCTGGTAAACGACTTCATTTTTAGAAAAGAGGAATAATCGACCCGGGAAATGTCGTGTTCTTTTATTTCAATGCGCTTGCCAACCTTATCTTCTTCGACGGAAACTTTGTTATTGGATTTTTTGCCGCAGGAAACAATAAGAATTAAACTTATGAATAAAAATATTTTGTGAAACAAATACTTTGAATACTGAGAAACAGCTGCTTTAGTCCCACGTTGTCTGGTTCGCATGTTATTCTGGTTTTTATTGGCAGAATCAAACATAGTGAAAAATGTTTATAAGAAAAATAAAATATTCCCCTATTTCACAAAAATACTGAAACTCTGGAACTATATAACATTTTCAAAACCAGCACCAACACGCTGCAAACTATTTATTTTTTCCTTTTGCTGTTATAAAATACAGACCCGGAATATCTGATGAATTAAAGAACTGCCTTGTCGTTTTGCAAAGGGTTTTGTTGGGCAGTAATCCGGATTTGAAATATGTTCTGCCGGAGTTTAATAAGAATGTCGATGCCATTCGACACAAATTATATAAATTTGTCGAAACGATACGACAAAATGATTGAAGAAACCCTGAAAAACCTTATTTTATTTTCTTAACCTTAGTAAAAATCTTGCCCCTAAACAGCTCTACCTTATTGCCTTATTTACTATCTTTAATACGATAATATTAATTTAAAAATCCTGCTAAAAATGCTAACCCTGAACA
>JBEPWX010000271.1:0-5226 GCA_041642235.1 Mariniphaga sp. | reverse complement strand
AGGACAGGAAGATTGTCTTCTGTTGTAACTATATCCCCTCAATTATAAATTCAAACTTAATTCAGTTTAAACTCAGTGTAAATTCAGTTATAATAGAATTTACATTGAGTTTAAACTGAAATTATATTGAGTTTACATTGAATTTAATCTGGAGAAGGAATAGTGGATATAACTGCATTGTTTTTAATGAAATTCGAAATTTTAATAAGTTATACTAAATCGCATGCATCGGCAGGCATCCAGTGTGTATCTTTTCCCTGCCATTTTATATTGCAGCCGATGGGGTTTGTTACCGGAACTGAAACTGGCTTGCCGGAGGTGAGCTCATCAAGTGCACGGTCTAAATCGTTAACAGACATTTTTGATACGTCACGGGGATTATCAACTCCTCTACCGGTATAAACCAGTTTTCGGTTTTCATCGAATACAAAAAAGTGGGGAGTACGCAAGGCTCCATATGCCAGAGCTATGGCTTGCGACTCATCTCGCAGGTATATCCATGGGAACTGGTATTCGTTCATTCGCTTTACCATAGATTCAAAACCGTCTTCGGGATAAGTTTTAGCACTATTCGAATTGATGGCTACAAATTCCACTCCTTTATCTTTGTATTTTTCAGCTGTTTCGCGCGTAACTTCGTCACTGCCCTTTACGTAGGGACAATGGTTGCAGGTGAAAAACAGTACAAGGTATTTTGAAGCTTTAAAACTTTTAAGGGTATAATTTCTGCCGTCGGTTGCCGGTAAATCAAAATCGAATGCTCTTTCTCCTGGTTTTAATGTATATGCCATAATTGTATTTTTTAAGTATCAAGACTGTTAGTATCAAGTATCAAGACTGTTAGTATCAAGTATCAAGACAAATCTTGTGTCTTGTGTCTAATCATCTTGTGTCTTGTGTCTGGCAATCTTGTGTCCTGAATCTAACTATCCTGTGTCTACTCTTTAAATGAAATTCGATATACAATTGTTTAACCGGAATGGGAAATCTTGCGTATTTTTAACCAATTAAAATTTTAAAGAAAATTTTACATTTCATTATGGACAGGGAAGAAGCTTACCGAAGGATAACCGATTTGCGGCAGGAACTGGAAGAGCATAATTATAAATATTATGTGTTGCATGAGCCTGAAATAAGCGATTATGATTTTGATACGAAACTTCGGGAACTGGAAAAGCTGGAGGAAGATTTTCCGGAGTTTGCCGATCCTTTTTCCCCTACTCAGCGTGTGGGAAGTGATTTAAGCAAGGCATTTAAACAGGTGGAGCACCGCTATCCCATGTTGTCGCTTACCAACACTTACTCCGAGGGTGAAATCAAAGATTTCGACACCCGGATTAAAAAGTTGATAGGAGAAGATTTTGAATATGTTTGCGAGCTGAAGTTCGATGGCTCCTCCATCAGCCTTTTGTATGAACAGGGGAAACTGGTTCGGGCGGTTACCCGGGGTGATGGGGTAAAGGGAGATGATGTAACGACAAATGTAAAAACTATTCGTTCGGTTCCGATGAAACTTCGGGGCAAAGACTTTCCCTCCAGCTTCGAGATTCGGGGGGAAATAGTGATGCCGCTGCATGTTTTTGAAGAGTTAAACAAACAGCGGGAGGAGGCGGGGGAGGCGCTTTTTGCCAATCCACGCAATGCTGCTGCCGGGACTTTAAAAATGCAAAATCCTTCCATTGTAGCTTCCCGGAAACTGGATGCCTATTTTTTTTCCCTTATGGGCGAAAAACTTCCTGAGGATGGGCATTTTCAAAACCTTAAAAAAGCTGCCGGGTGGGGATTTAAAATCTCGGAGGCGATGCAGTTGTGCCGAAACTTCGATGAGGTTGTCAGTTACATCAACAAATGGGATTTGGAACGCCATAAGATACCGGTAGGTACCGATGGGGTGGTTGTAAAAGTGAATTCACAACAATTGCAGAAAGAACTGGGTTTCACAGCCAAATCGCCGCGTTGGGCGGTAGCCTATAAATTCAAGGCTGAAAGTGCTGCCACAGAGTTAAAATCGGTTTCGTACCAGGTAGGACGTACCGGGGCAGTTACTCCGGTTGCCAATCTCGACCCGGTGCTCATTGCCGGAACAGTAGTGAAGCGGGCTTCGCTTCATAATGCCGATATTATTAAAAAACATGACCTGCACCTCAATGATACGGTTTTCGTTGAAAAGGGAGGGGAAGTTATCCCCAAAATTACAGGAGTGAAGGCAGATATGAGGCATCCCATGGCGCAGCCTGTGCAGTTTATTAAAAAATGTCCGGAATGCAATACTCCCCTGGTACGAAATGAAGGAGAGGCTGCTCATTACTGCCCTAATGATACAGGTTGCCCACCCCAGATTAAAGGCAGGATTGAGCATTTTGTCAGCCGCAGGGCAATGGATATCGACGGGTTGGGACAGGAGACCATCGAATCGCTTTTTGATCATGGACTGGTAAAAGAAATAACCGACCTGTATCTTTTGAAGAAGGAGCAGCTGACGGGACTTGAACGTATGGGTGACAAATCGGCCCAGCGGATTCTCGATGGTTTGGAAGAGTCGAAGAAAGCGCCTTTCGAGCGGGTGCTTTATGCATTGGGAATTCGATATGTAGGAGAAACTGTTGCCAGGAAACTCGCTATGGAAGTTTATTCCGTCGATAACCTGATGTCGAAATCAAAGGAAGAGCTGGAGGAAATAAATGAAATCGGAGAGCGAATTGCCGAAAGTGTTGTGGAATATTTGTCGAAACCAGAGCATTTGGAAATGATTGAATTCCTGAAGAAGCAGGGCCTGCAGTTTCAGTTAAGCGAAGAGAAAATCAGTAATCGTACGGATATGCTGAAGGGATTGAGTATTGTAATTTCAGGAACCTTCGGGAACCATTCGCGCGATGAACTGAAGCAGCTTATTGAACAAAACGGCGGAAAAAATGTGGGTTCAATCTCAAAAAAAACGTCTTATATACTGGCTGGTGAAAATATGGGCCCCAGCAAACATGAGAAAGCCGAAAAGTTGGGTATTCCAATTATTTCGGAGGATGATTTTATGAGGATGATCAATACCTGATTTCTGACAATCTGTATTTTTTGCCTATGGCATATTGCTTTTCGGTTGATGGTGGTGTAATACTTTTGATGAGTTTAATTAGATTGCTATGTTTTTTGAAAGAAAAGGAAGCATTTCGACAATTTTTTTTTCATGAAGAGATTCTTTTTCACAATTCATTAACTTTGTCCGCGTATGAAACTGATTGAAAAATTTGCGTACCGGAAACTTCAAATGGATGCTGCTGCGGTGAAACGCCGGGTAGTTTTGCCCAATCCTGAAACCATCAGGAAGGTATGTGTGCTGTGGCAACCTTCACAGGTGCAGGCTTATCAGTATCTTCATGATTATTTTCAGCGATCCCAGGTTATTTTCAGGAATCTTTGCGTTTATAACCAACAGCCGGTGATGGCAACCGGAACAAATGTAATAACTCCAAAAGACCTGAACTGGATGGGATTTCCAAAGCCGGGGCTGACCGAAGCATTTTTAAAAACAGAATACGACTTGCTGCTGAATGTAGCCCTGGAACAGAACCTGGTGCTTTTATACCTCACAGCCTTAAGTCAGTCGCATTTTAAAATTGGCTGGTCGCCATCCGGACTTAATTTTTTCGATCTGAACATTCAGATTAATGGCAGGAAGGACGCAGAATATCTTGCCCGCCAACAAATATATTATCTTGAACAACTTAATAAAAAAACTTCAGTATGAATCATCCGTTTAAAGGTGCAGGTGTGGCACTGGTAACTCCTTTCACCGAAAACAATAATGTAGATTACAAAGCACTTGGGAAAATTATAGAAAATCAGGTTCAGGGGGGAATGGATTATCTTGTGGCTCTGGGAACCACAGCTGAAACTCCCACGTTGACCGGTAGTGAAAAGAATGATGTTGTTAATTTTGTAAAGGAAAATGCCTCCGGGTTGCCCGTTGTTGTGGGCATGGGAGGCAATGATACCCGGAAAATCATAAAACAAATCGATAAGTTTGATTTCAGTGGTGTAAGTGGATTGTTGATTGTAACCCCTTACTATAATAAACCAACTCAGGAGGGAATGTTCCGGCATTATTCTGCTATTGCAAAATTAAGCCCAGTTCCAATTATTTTATATAACGTTCCGTCGCGTACAGGAGTGAACCTGGAAGCCGAAACTGTAATCAGGCTGGCTGAAAGCTCAGAAAAAATTGTATCTGTAAAAGAAGCTTCGGGTGTGATGTCACAGATTACACGAATATGTAAAAATGCACCTCCCCATTTTAATCTTATCTCGGGCGACGATGTACTGGCACTGCCCATTATTTCTATTGGCGGTTCGGGAATAATTTCGGTAGTTGCCAATGCCCTGCCCGAAAAGCTAAGCAATCTGATTCACCAGGCCCTGGAAGGCCGTTATGATGAGGCTCGTAAACTGCACTTCAGCATGATTGAGCTTTTTAAATTATTGTTTAAGGAGGGGAATCCCGGAGGCGTGAAGGCATTGCTCAACATGCAGGGACTAATTCAAAATGAATTGCGTTCGCCATTGTTCAGAATTAGTGAATCAACCTACAATGAAATAAAGGAGGCATATGAGAAGTTGGCTTAAATAAAACAGCCAATTTATTAGCAGATAAATTTTATGGTTTGAAAATCAAAACTTTTATCTAATTTTGTGCCCGTAATTTTAAGCTGTTGTTATTTATAGCGATGCTGCAGCTTAAACATGGTATAATTTAAATTTTTATTGAAATGTATTTAACACCGGAAAAGAAACAGGAATTTTTTGCCGAATATGGCAAAAATGAAAAAGACACAGGCAGCGCAGAAGGACAGGTTGCCTTATTCACTTTCAGGATCAATCACCTCACCGGTCACCTGAAAAAAAACAAGAAAGATTTTAGTACCCGCCGAGCCTTGATTAAGCTCGTAGGGAAACGCCGCAGGCTTCTTGATTATATGAAGGATAAAGACATTGAACGTTATCGCGCAATAATCGAAAAATTGAATCTGCGTAAGTAAAAAAGTATGGAAAGGCAATTTAGATTGCCTTTCTTTTTTGTATCTTGCAAAACCTCACCACCCGTTAAATTTTATAAACATTTTGAATTATTAGAAAGAATATGGTAAAAGTAACAACAAAAACAATCGAACTTGCAGATGGCAGGTCGATTACCATAGAAACCGGCAAGCTGGCAAAACAAGCCGATGGTTCGGT
>JBEPWX010000270.1:0-5257 GCA_041642235.1 Mariniphaga sp. | reverse complement strand
CTTTTACATGCTGTTACGCCATCACCATCACTGTAAATATCGCCACCATCGTCAAAATCTTTATTATTTCTCGCTGAATTTACTGAAGTATCTGCCGGTTTTAAATGATGTATATCTGTACCAGCACCTTTGGATATACCGAATTCCCCATGAGATTTTGCAAAAACATGTTCCCTCGTCCAACCGCGTCCGTTATTGTATTCCTGAGAAGCATCAACGCTCCAGCCAGAATAAAACAAAATAACATTACCGGCATTCAATGTATCGCTGTCCGTTATTTTTAAAATATCCCATACATCCGTGTCTGAATCTGTATAAGGATACTCAACATGATTTTTGATTATATCGTATAAAGAAGTTTTTAAAAGCTCTCCGGTTAAACCTTCAGTTGAATCGTAATATCCTTCAGGTATTTGCGCTGACAGTCGTAATGAAAGTAAAATCAGAATAAGTACAAAATTACTCTTTACCATAGCCTGATCATTAACGGGTTAAACTGAAAATCCGACTGGAAATAAATAAACTATACTGCCCTCAACTCAAAAAAACTGAAGGAAGATTAATTAAATATCAATCCTTTTACGCTACAGAAATCAACTGTAGTTCAGGAACTAGTCCACCTTAACCTTGCTTTGGCTGTAATCCTGCACAACCAATTCCGATTGGTAAGGTTTATTTAGCACATTTTGGTGACAGCAACTCCCTTGTAATGAATTGCAAGAGGTAAGTTACGAAAAAAGCTTTTAAAAGCCTGTCGAAATTTAATTTTACAGTCCGATTATTTTACTTGTTTGTGATTCTTTATCCTGTTTATTATGTGTTCATCTGTGATATTCAACGACTTTCATGTACCGGAAAAGAAGGAATGTCAAAGCCCATTGATTCATTGGTTATTGCCATGCAGGGAAAACATTAAAGCAGGAAATATCCGGAAAGGATATAGCAGGGAAAGAAAAAAATTTAATCATAAGAAATCCTGAAATGAATATTCATAGTTTGAAACCTAAACATTTTTATCGATATCATAGGCCTGTCGTCGCTTGCTACTGGCTTCAAATCATTTTTCCTTCCAATTTGGTGACTTAATTTTCTTCTAACAAGCTTGATTCATTTGTCTGCAGGATAAATAAAAAGCCATTCCGGATTTCCCGAAATGGCTTTTTTGTAAAATTTACGTGTTGTTATAATTTAACAACCGGTGATATTTTCCTGTTATTTATTTCAATGTAATATACGCCGGATGGATATTCCCCCAAATTAAAGGAAATTTTATTGCTTTTTATCTTGTGCAATTCAATTACCTGTCCTACGCTATTTAAAATTTTCAGAACCTGATTTCTTTGAAGATTTAAACCTGTAATTGTTATTATATCATTGGTTGGATTCGGATAAACCCTGATTTCAGAATCATTTTGGCGTTTATCTTCAAAACCATCGGTCTGGTCATTTATAACCACCGATTTTAATGCTGGTAATTCACCGGGTATCAACACATCCTGACATTCCGGCATAATGTTAAGTGGTTCGAGAAAACGCACTCCCCTAAAGGTTGAGCCGGTTTTGAAATTTATAATTTCAGCATAACATTTTCCTTCAAAAACAGAATTATTGGTAAATTCAATTTCTGCATTAGGTGCAATTATTTTACCCTGTACCAATGACGCACTGAATGTACATTTTTGTTTTCCTGTGTAATTAAAAATTACATTTTCGGCCTTTCCACTTCCATCAATGACAAGTTGTGTATTTTCGCGGCCAAGTGCCTGCCACACATTCAGATTGATAAGAATGGGTGCTCCATCGGTTTGAAATTTCACAGTAATGTTATCGCCCAAAAATGCCCAACGCCCAAATCTGTAGGTTCCGGGGTGAAGTATCAACTCAGAATTTTCAAATAAAGTTACAGCATTGTATTCTCCCGGCGCAAGAATTTCCGATTTTCCTTTTCTTACCTGAATATCTGTACGGCTTTTTCCGGCAGTAAATTCATTCACTTCAATGGTTTCGGTAGCTACACATTTTGAATTCTCTGATAACACCCCATTTAAAAGTAATTTCGATTTCCAGTTCGGATTTTTTAGCTTTCCTGCCAACTGAATGTATTCAGCTTCCAATTTGCTTTCTCCCTGGAGAAATAAATCGCCGGCAATGTGAATATCGCCAATGATTACTGTTGGATCGGCTCCCTGAAACGAAGAATTTTCAAATACCATATTACCACCTGAACCAACATTTCCCAAACCATAATTCTCAGGTTTATCAAACTTTACGAGTTTGGTTCCATACAACGTAAAGTCCTCTATTCCCGAAATAACTTCAGCCCCTAAATCGACAGAGGCAATGATATCCTGACCGGTAACAACATCTGTGCAGTGATTGTAGTTGTTTTCCACAAATGTTCCTATAGGACTCACGCCAAAAGCTTTGGCTTTTGCGTGGTAAATAACCGGCTCGAAACATCCTGATGAACTCAAGTTTGCCAATCCCGGCTTGACTCTTACCAGTATTTCGATACGGCCGGTTTGTCCGACATCAAGCATGTTGTTAGCGCCCAAAAGGTTTATTTCCGAACTGCCATCATAGTTTGTATTCAATTCAAAAACATCACTGTTAGAGCACTCTACCGAGAAAGAACCAGCGCCGGTATAAGTTTCACCCAAATCAAAATTCAGTTGCAAATCATTTAGCTTAACATCTCCGGCATTTCTAATTCCCAAACTGTACACTACCGCCTTTTCGCCTTTTCCAAGACTTTTTTCGTCCTCTACTTTTACATAATCAATTTCTATAACCGGATTTTCAGGGTCAAGTGAAAACGACACTAAATTCGCTGTTCCCAAACTGTATTCTTCCGTATGTTCCAGAATTGTTTTCTCCTCTATTTTCTGCTTTTGCACTGTTTCGTTTATCAAGGTCAGGTCAATCAATCCGGGTATATCCACCTCTCCAACTTTTAACTGAATACTTCTGTAGTATTCCTGTGTTAATTTTGATTGCAGATTTCCTTTAACCTCTGTCGAACCACTTACCGTTGTTGGAGAACTAAGGTATTGAGGAAAAGTTGCTTCTATGTATTGACCGGCTGTTAAATACACAACTCTGCCAAAAGAAGAATGAGATAAACTACCGTCTGGATTGTACACCGAATAATCCATTTCAACTCCAAGATCCACTGAAAGCCAGATTTCAGGGATATAATTAAAATTCATATGCTGGTCAACCGTAAATGTGGGGCTAATATCTCCAAAATCTGCCTCTCCTTTCCCGTCTCCAAATGAATAACTGGTATCGAAATTGAAATAATCCAGCAATGAAACCAAATCAAGTGACATGTTGCTAATTGAAGACTTACTGCCATTTGCATGCAGGTTCCTGCCGCCGTTGCTGGTACTGTAACTTAATTCGGTATTTTTAACATTTTTAAATGCAGCTTCCATCTCCGGAATAGTCAGCGGAGAACTGGAAGGTAAATCAGGTGGAGCAATCTCAACAGTGTTGTGATCGGGGAAAGTCGCAAATGTATAACTCGTGTTCTTCTGTTGATTGTAGGTATCAAGTGTCCACTGCCCTAATTGTAGTAAAGGTGTTGCCCCCGACCAAGCACACGATAACAGCGAAGATTCATTGGCATCCGGTCCAAACGCACCGTCGCAAATATTTATCAGCGGTGGTAAATCAGGAAGGTTGGTATCGAAAGAAAAGTTTTTAGTCAAATTAAAATCTTCTATGTCTCCACAAATTTCTGGTCCCTCACACATTTTATCCCAATCATCCCATTCAGGGCACCAATAATATGTTTTGATTCCATAACCTATATGAGCATTAATACCGATTCCAAAGTTAAACGAAAGATTGTCGAGTATCGGCCCGATTTCCTGGTTGACAAAAGGAGCGTCAACCAACATTTTGTTAGGGCTGGGCAGCAAGGTGTACGAAGTTCGTATTGTTACCTTATCGCCACAACCAAAGGTGTTTTTTTCCGGAAAAACAACATCTACCTTTACCGGGTAATCAAAGGCCAGTTTCGATTTTCCGATTGAATGTGTCTGGTAATAGCCACCAACATCAATCGATGCCGATGCATTAAAACTTGGCTCAAGACCTGAACAAAAGAATTTGGTTCCGCTTATAAGTGAAGATAACAAGTCTGGAATCTTTATTCCTTCAGCACCCATAATATCGGCAATTATATTGGCAGCAGAAACTGCAGGAGAAGTGGTGTTGGAAAAGGTATTTAAAAACTCCACCCGGGACGCAGACCCTATATTTGGGCTTGGATCCAAAGTTACATCATTAAATTCCTTTGAAAACGAGAGTTCGTTGCTCACGGAACTGGTAGTTCCGGCAACCTGAGCTTTGGTGAAACTGAAAAAAACAAGCAAAAACAACAGGGTAATGCCAGCTGCCTTTTTAGGAAATCCGGTTTTTGTTTTGTTAGTCATAAGCATAATAATATAATTTTAAAATTTTAAAATATGTGAAACATTAAACGGGAAGGATTCCCGCGATGGTAATTTTTATCTAGCCGTTGAAAGGCTTTATACCAGAAAATGGTACTTTATAAAATATTGGCATAAAAAAAGAGGGATTGCGTTAGAATAGTTTGTCATAGTTTGATTTTTAGTCTTTTAGTATCTTATTAATCATAACAAAAATTGTACCTTTGCTAGCAAAATTCTGTAATTCAGAATGTTAATTGATTTGCAAAATATCAAATTTCCCAATATTGGGACAAATTCTCCCAAGCGGAAGTTTTAACATTCCCTTCTGTAAATATTTATTTTACAATAAAATTAAGTCTCAATGGGATTGATATGGACCGGATTTCCGGTATTTGTCAGGTAGTCCAACAACGCTAATGCATCCGAAACGCGGCGTTAATAAAATTGTAAACAATAATCGCAATTATCAATGATGCAGAAGTTATTCAAATTTGTAATGATTTTATTTTGCTGCGTACAAAAATCTACATCCTCACAATTTTTTTATTGTGGCTATCCAACGTTCAAATTTCTTTCATCTCCCATACGCTCATTTTAGTTTTGCCTCCAAACATTTAATAATCCATTTTTTAATGAAAGAACAGATTTTAGCATTGTTGAAAACCAAATTCGAAGGGGTTCAGGATGCAGTTCTCCAAAGGATTGCAGAGGCAAAATCAAAAAGCCTGAGCGAAACTGCCACAGAGGACGAACTACAGGGGATTGTTGATGGATTGTCCGTTCAGGATGTCATTGAGGATTATGCCAATGCCAGG
>JBEPWX010000269.1:0-5257 GCA_041642235.1 Mariniphaga sp. | reverse complement strand
GAAATTATTAAATCCTCATGCGAATTCCATGTTATACCATTAAAAACTTACAATTAAATAACATGAAAAGTAATTCTATTTCAAAATGGACCATTCTGTTCCTGATAATTATTTGTGCCTGGTACGGAAGAAACCTCGATACGTGGGGTAATAACAGGATCATTCAGAACGATGTAGTTTCCTATTATGCTTATTTGCCTGCTGCCATAATATTCAATGATCTTACCTTTTCTTTCATGCAGGAATTGCCTGAAGATTTTGAAGGAATTATATGGCTGCAAACTGCACCTAATGGGAAACCAATTTTACGTATGACTATGGGGCTGGCCTTTTTATGGCTTCCTTTTTTTCTTATAGCCCATGTGACTGCCCATCTAACTGATGCTTCAACTTTGGGATACTCCTGGCCTTATAGTCTTTCTATATTTGTAGCCGCGCTTTTTTATCTTTTTATAGGTTTGGTTTTTCTTCGTAAAATTCTGCTTAACTATGTGCCTGATCTTATTGCAGCTGTTATTTTACTCCTAATTGTGCTTTCAACCAACCTGATGTATTATGTGATTTCTGAGCCCGGAATGACGCATGTTTACAATTTTGCCCTGATTACACTATTTTTATCTTTTTCTTTGAAATGGGTGGATAAGCCTTTTCTTAAAAATACTTTGATCCTTGGCTTTCTTTCAGGTTTGATTGTTTTAATCCGGCCGGTTAATGCAATTGTATTTATCTTTCCTGCACTCATTGGTGTAGCATCATTTAGGGTATTTATTGAACGATTAACCAACAATTGGAAAATGATTTTGATTGCTGGTGTAGCAGCATTTCTTGTAGTTTTACCCCAATTACTCTACTGGAAAGCTCTGACTGGCCATTTTATTTTTAATTCCTATATGGAATCGGGGAAATTTTATTTCCTGGATCCTGAAATTGTTAATGGCCTTTTTAGTTACCGTAAAGGATGGCTTGTTTATACTCCAGTGATGATTCTTGCCCTTTGTGGATTGATAGTTATGCGGAAAAATGCAGCATCCATTTTCTTTCCTGTTTTATTGTTTGTAATTGTAAATATTTACATTGTTTACAGTTGGTGGTGCTGGTGGTATGGTGGAAGCTTCGGGTCACGCCCCATGATCGACATGTACGGCATTATGGCTATCCCACTGGCTGTTTTGATCCATAAAGCCTGGCGACTGAATAGTTGGGTTAGAGGTGTTACAATAATTGTTCTTGCCGGTTTTTTGTTTTTAAACCAGTTTCAGATGAATCAATACCGGATTTCCTTGCTGCACTGGGACAGCATGACAAAAGAGGCTTATTGGGGAATTTTTGGCAAAAGCAGCTGGCCTGAAAATTATGAGCAAATGATTAAGGTACCTGATTATGAAAAAGCACTTCGGGGAGAAGATGAATACTAATATAAACTGAATTTATATAAGATTTTTGATAGAATAGGTAGTTTATTTCGTGTTGGGTTTATCCACTACTAAAAAGAGGTAGTTTAAAAACATTTACTATCTTGCAGTAGGTGTAAATATAGCTTTGAACTTTAAACTAACTTTCTATGAAAAGCAGATTTTTATCCTTAATTTTTATTGTTTCCACAATTACAGCAGGGGCTCAGATTTCAGAATTGTATCCTAATGATAATGGAATAGAAAGTGATCCGCGGGTTGTTTATGTTGAAAAATTTGATGATGTACTGGCAGGAATTTTCAGTCGGTATAGCGATATAAAAAATTCAGCGGGTATGTCATTAGATTCCGATGTGCCTTCCGGAAGTTTAGGACCGCATTCATTAAAAATGACAAGCATAACGGGTGGTGTCAATAACGGAGGTCATTTGTACAGAAGGTTTTCACCGGGTTTTGACAGTATAGTTTATGTTCGGTACTATGTCAAGTATCCTTCTGAGTCAAAAGGTTATTTTCATCATGAAGGAGTATGGTTTGGAGGATATAATCCTGCCACTTCCTGGCCTAGTCCGAAGGCAGGAACGTGCGGGATGGGAGACAGCAGGCTAAGTATTTCTTTCGAACCGGTATGGCAGAATTCAAATCCACCTGGTATGGACACATACATATACTGGGGAGATATGAAAAGCTTTAATGGTACAACATGCTATGGGAATACAATGATTACACAAGGAGCAACCGGATTTGGGCAACCTTCGGCAACGGGTATTTATCCCAAAGTCGTGTTCGATGAGTGGATGTGTATTGAAATAATGATTAAACTAAATAATCCTGTTTCGGAATATAATGGAGAAATGGCAGTCTGGGTGGATGGGGAACAGGTAGGTCATTGGGGCCCTGGTTTTCCAAACGGACACTGGAATAAGGATAAGTGGTATAACAATCCGGATGATCCTCCTTTTGAAGGCTTTCGGTGGAGAACAGACGCTAATTTAAATATTAACTGGCTTTGGTTTGAATTCTATCATGATGATCCCCAAGCCCCATCCAGCTCTATTAAATTCGATCACCTTGTTATGGCAAACCAGTACATTGGTCCTATCTATAATCCATCTACCGGCACTGACGATGATACCGGATCGGAAAACCGTGCGGTTATTTATCCAAATCCTTCCACCGGAAAAATAACTGTTAGCAATGGCAATGGGAAAATCAGCAATGTAGATATATTCAGTTTGTCGGGAGAAAAACTTATTGCTGCCAGTATGAAGCAAAGAACATTCTATACACTTGATCTTTCAGGCTACCCAAAAAGCAGTTATCTTATAAGGATACAGGAAGGGAAAGCGTATTACACACAAAAAATTATCCTGAAATGACAGGATTTCGAAAGCTGACAATTAAATTTATCAGTCAATTACGAATCAGGTAATTGGCGGGTTGTTATTGGCATAAACAGAATTACGGTAAGGAAATTTATGATGATCAAAAACTGCTTTCCTCATTTTTATAGTTAATACTTTTTGGATGTCACATCCATGACAACAGGAGAGGAAGAAATTTTTCAGAAATATTATTTTACCTGAGCTGTTTTGAACTTAAGCCGGTAGATGATTTCAGTAGTTACCGGATTTCGGTAGAGCAATTCCTTATCTGCAGAAAAATCCGAGTTGCTTACTTCCTTCATTTTTGCTATCGTTCGGTTAAATAATTGCTCATCATCACGTTCGAGATAAAGGTAGATTCTCTTGCCGGAATCAATAATCTGTTGGGCATCAAATGAACTGCCCCAATATTGAAAACGATCATCCCATGTTGTATATTGATAGGTGTCAGGATACAATTTTGCAAGTACCTGGGCAAATACAGGTTTTAATGCATGAGTTGACCATACAGTGCTGTACATGAGGGTATATTCTATAAAAGGTGCACCATAATTTTGTGAAGTAATTATTTTGATGCTGCCATCTTCAATCGTAGAAACAAATGATTGAGTTTCTTCCAAAGCCTGCATATGCGCTTCCATTGCATTTGATTTGATAGGGATCCATAACAACTGGTTCTTTATTATTAATACAAGGAACAGCAAAATGAATATTTCAACTGCCCGCCGGTAAAACTTGTTGTTATGAATCATTTTTATCATCTCAAGAGAAAAGAAAACCAGCAATGGCAACAACAAAAGGGAAGGAATATAATTACGGTGTGCAAAATGTTTACTAACGATAATCAGATGAATAACAATTGCCAAAATAACAGAACTGGTGTATAGAATTAGCCTTTTATTTGCTTTCTTTCTGAATACAATAATGTAAAGAGAAAGTACTAAAATTGACAAAAGAACTACCTGGAAAAAGAATTTTTCAAGTTGAATCAAATATAACAGGTTTGTTTTGAATTGCTGGAAATCGATAATTGTTGAATCCCCGGCTCCATAATCACCACTGTAAATAAAAATATTTTTTATCCAGTTCCAAAAAACTTCAACTTTTAACAACACGGAAATGGAAATCAGGAGAAAGAATAGAACGGTAACGACAAGATAAAGAATCTTTTTTTTCCAGCTATCAATCATGAACAATGGAATTACCATTAGAGGAAGGAAAGTTACTTTGGCCGAAAGTCCAAATGCCGAAATAAATGCCAGTAGAAAAATTCTGGATAGAGAATCAATCCTTATTTCCTGCCGGTAATATTTAATGGCCACCACCGAAAGGGTAATTACAGCAATAGCCTGATAAACTTCGGGTGTTATCCTACCGATTAAGTCGTACCAGATGATGGGTAAAAAAGGTGTGGTTTGAATGAGAAGGGCTGACAGGATTGAATTCGTAATTTTAACTATATACCAACCGGCAATGAAAAGAATAATGGAAAAAATTCCTATGAAACTGAAGCTCACTACTGACATGTATAAATCAGGATGAGTAAATATATCTTCCAGATATGGAGTTTCCGGTGAGCGCATAAGATATACAAGCCGGAAGATGATGGCAGCAAAATATTGTAATGGAGAACCGGGGTGAAAAATATTTCCTGTGTCAAAATTTCCAAGGGAAACGCCTAACCCATTGCTGAAATATACGTAGTCCGGATCTATGGACCGCAGAGATAAATCTCCTAGAATAGTTCTGAAATATGCTCCCGTAAAAATGCAGAAGGCCGGTAAAAGAAACAGAAGTAAGTACTGGAGTTTTTTAATTCGTTTTGATTCTTTTTTCATTGTTAGGATTGGCTATTATTCATCAAAGTTTTTTGGGGAAGATTGAACTTTTTAGCAACTTCCACTTTTGCAGCCGGTATTGTAGCGAAGTTCTAATAACCCCCAGTCCATATATGGTGCTGTTTTTAAGGTTAATACTTGATGCATCATCGAAATACTTTGTCGGACAGGTAATTTCAGCAACTTCATAACCGGCATAAATGATTTGTGCCAGCATCTGATTATCGAAAACAAAATTGTCTGAGTTTGCATTGTAATTTACTTTTTGCAATACTTCCCGGGAGAATGCACGATAACCGGTATGGTATTCCGACAGCTTGGCATTCATCAAGATGTTCTGGAAGAAGGTAAGGCCACGGTTGGCAATGTACTTTATCAGAGGCATGCCTCCTGCCAGGGCTCCTTTGCCAAGAATACGTGAACCAAGGACAACATGGTAGAGACCTGAAGCTATCAAATGTGTCATCGAAGGAATCAGCATGGGCGTGTACTGGTAGTCGGGGTGGAGCATCACCACAATGTCGGCGCCAATTTCCAGAGCCTTGTTGTAGCATGATTTTTGATTTCCGCCGTAGCCGGTGTTTTTTTCGTGCACAAATATATGTTTTATTCCAAGCCTCCG
>JBEPWX010000268.1:0-5272 GCA_041642235.1 Mariniphaga sp. | reverse complement strand
CATCACCTCCGGGATTGTCCCGTCTGCCCTGGGACCAATATTAATCAAAAGATTTCCTCCCTTGCTGACAATATCAGCCAGATAATCGACCAATTCGTTAGTTGTCATGTATGCCTCATCGGGTGTTCGCCGGTTATATCCCCAGGAAGTAGGATCAAGGGAATCGCAGGTTTCCCAGGGAAAATCAAAGATCCCGGTAATATTTCTTCGTTCCGGTGTTTGGAAATCACCAAGAAAAACACCGTTTTCTTTATTCCACCTTTTAGCTTGTTCTGCCCAAAGTGATTGTGAAACTGACCTTTCTGAGAAATTTTCGGTGCTGTTGGTATCAAGTCCCCAGCGTTCATTGGTAACTACCTGATCCGGATTTTCAGAATGATTATAAAAATAAGCAATCACTTCCTTGCTTTTCCAGTGGTCGCTTCCCAGCCGCTTACCATTTTCATTCCTGACAGGCCCAACAGGTACGTCACCCCAAAGCACGTCGGGCTTGTATAAATCCACTAGTTCTTTAATAGAATTGTTCATGTATTCTACCCATTCGTAACTAGGATACCGCTTATCCCAGAACGAGTATGTGGTATTGTGGTATAAACCCATTTTTAGCCCATGAGACCGGACTTCCTTAGTTAAATTGCCTACCAGGTCACGATGAGGTCCCATTTTCCCGGCATTCCTGTTAGTATATTTAGTAGGCCAGAGTGCAAATTCATCCCCGTGTTTGGCAGTTAATACAACATATTTAGCACCTGCCCGCCTGAAAAGATCAGCCCAGTTGCCTGGATTAAATTTTTCAGCTTTGAACATGGGAATAAATTCATCATATTCAAAATCAACACCAAAATTCTCTCTGTGATACCTATTTGCTCCTTTTCGGATTCGCGACTGAAAAATGCTGTCAGACAAGTTACCCTGTGCTGCAGTATATGGAGGACCTTCCGGGGAATTTCCCCAGACAGATTTAGGACTCATATATTCCACGTACCACTCATGAAATGCAGGTACCGAATAGATCCCCCAATGAATAAAAATTCCAAACTTGGCATTCCTGAACCATTCCGGCGTGGGATGCGATGCAAGGGATTCCAGGGTTGGTTCATACTTTTTTTGTGGTTGCTTATTGCAGTTGATAAATATTGTTATTGCTACAATAAATAAAACAACTGAGAATAAAATTAATATTGGTTTTTGTATCGGCATAATTTTATTTTTTAATAACGCAATATTAAAAATTCGAACTATCAAATCCTTTCATAATTCAGTCCTGCTTTTGCACAAATCAGACCATTATATTTCGACTTCATAATTTTTTGATTAATTTTCAAGCTATTAAATTAGAAATGGAAATACAAAACCTGCTTAAAAGTCTTCACCTCTATTTGCTGAATGTGGATAAATGCCTCGTGCGGAACTGGAATTTCCGGAAGGTTACAAGTCCGTTTACGCGTTTGTACCTGGTAACAGGCGGTGAAGGAATCATTACCCACAATAACAAGAAGCATTCGTTAAAACCAGGACACGTGTACCTGATACCCAGCTATACCCTTTGCAACTACACGAGCGAAACTTTTCTCAACCATTACTATATCCATTTTATTCCCCAAATTTCAGGAGGCACCAATCCATTTAAACTTTTCGGATTTAAATACGAGATGAAAGCTTCTGAAACTGATTTTCGTTTAATGAAACGCATTTTGGAACTCAATTCTGAAAAGAAATTGGTAAATGTAGATCCGAAAAAGTATTGTAAAGACGACCTTGTGCCACACAAACCGTCTTTGGTTTCTGAACAACAAATTGCGGATAGTATGGAGACACAGGGTATTTTAATGCAGCTGTTTTCAAGGTTTATCGAAAAAAACAAACACACAGATCCAGATTTCAGGCTTCATCCAAATTCAAAAATCAGTCAGGCAATTGATTATATTCATGCCAATCTTTCATCTCCGCTCACACTCTCAGACCTGTCGGGTATTTGCAACCTTTCCAACGACTATTTCTCAAGACTTTTTCTGAAAACCACAGGAATACGACCAATCGATTACATTAACCGAAAAAGGATTGAAACCGCTCAACTCCAATTGGTCACTACCAACGATCCGATTGAAAAAATCGCCCTGAAAACAGGAATTGACAATTTTTCTTATTTCAACCGCATGTTTAAAAAATACTCCTGCTCCACTCCAGGGAAATACCGCAAACTACACCGGTTGGTTTAACCCGTTTTCATAACAACCCCCATCTTTGAAGAAAGTAAGCCATACTCATGAATTAAAATTAATCTGGAACTAATAAATAGACTGTAAATTAATGCTTTGCATCTTCAATCAATGCTTTTAAATCGTTTATGATGCCTGTTGCCAGTTCATGCGCATCAATTTCTGATTTAGCTTCGGCATATATACGGATAATAGGTTCAGTATTCGATTTGCGCAAGTGTACCCACGATTCCGAAAAATCAATTCTTACTCCGTCAATATCAATTATCTGTTCGTTTGCATATTTTACTTTCAGCTTTTCCAGCAAGGCATCCACATCGATTCCAGGTGTGAGTTCTATTTTATTTTTTGAGATGAAATAATTGGGATAAGATTTTCGAAGTTCCGAACATTTCAAACCGCTTTTAGCCAGGTGGCTCAGAAATAATGCAGCACCTGCCAGGGCATCGCGGCCATAGTGAGTTGCCGGATAGATTACACCCCCATTTCCTTCGCCACCAATAACAGCTTCTGTTTCCTTCATTTTAGCTACTACATTTACCTCACCAACTGCACTGGCAAAATAGCTCATGCCATACTTTTCGGTCACATCACGCAATGCCCGGCTGGATGAAAGATTTGAGACAGTATTTCCCGGCGTATATTTAAGAACATAATCCGAAACGGCCACCAGGGTATATTCTTCGTTAAACATGCTACCATCCTCATTGATAACCACAAGCCGATCAACATCGGGATCCACCACAAATCCCAAATCAACGTTGCCTTGACTGATAATCTGCGAAGTTTCAACCAGATTTTCCGGTATTGGTTCCGGTGTATGGGCAAAATTTCCGGTTGGTTCGCAATTAATTTCAACCACATTTTTCACTCCCAACGCTTTTAATAAAGCAGGCATTACAATACCTCCCACAGAATTTACCGCATCAACAGCCACTGAAAACCCGGCAGCTTCAATAGCAGATTTATCAACCAGTTCAAGCTCCAGTATCTTCTGAATATGAAAATCCGAATAGTTCCTTTCAGTTACTGTCCCCAGTTCATCCACTTTTGCAAACGAGAAACTTTCTGTTTCAGCCAGAGAAAGAACTTTTTCACCTTCAGCAGCATCTAAAAATTCTCCCGAGGAGTTAAGCAATTTCAGGGCATTCCATTGTTTTGGGTTATGGCTTGCAGTCAAAATAAGCCCTCCATCAGCCTGTTCTGCGGTTACTGCAATTTCCGTTGTTGGTGTAGTTGCAAGCCCAATATTTACCACATCACACCCCATTCCAACAAGTGTGGCAATTACGAGAGAACTAACCATCTCACCTGAAATACGTGCATCGCGGCCTACCACTATTTTTAGTTTTGTACGAGCTGAATTATCTTTTGCCCAGAAAGCATAGGCTGCTGTAAATTTTACTACATCAAGTGGGCTTAGCCCTTCACCAGGTTTTCCACCTATTGTACCTCTTATCCCTGAAATCGATTTTATTAATGCCATATTTCTTATTTTAAATTTATAGTTATTGTAGGTATTTTTACATTTAACCCTGTATTTCATTAAGTTCTATCAACATTTCTTTCAATTTGTCGATGTAATTTCCATATAACCGGCGAAACCCCCATCGCATTAGCAGATAGATTCCACCAACAGATAAAACAAGCACCAAAAGGCCGACACCGGTAACCGTAATCCATTGTTCAAAAGATATTTCAGAAACTTGCATTCCCTTACTTTCAATGTCGTAAACCACCCCTGAATAAACACCCGATATGAATTGGAGGGCAAGGGCAAGGGCAAAAATAAAAAGTGCCAGGTAAAACAGCCGTTGATAAATTCTCAGAATTTCAATTATCCGGATAAGAGTTTCACGCAGGTTACATGATATATCGCACATCTTCTGTACCTGGTAATATTTAATCACAAAATAAATAAAAGTTGTAATTATGAGTATATTACTAAAAATAGTAAGGAAAACCAGCCACTGAGGCATAACTACACCAATTTCCGACCCATTGGTAAGAATCGGGAAAAATATATAATCATCAACCAAAAATAAGGTGATCAAGACAAAAAGAACAACAAAACCAATCCGAACATTTCGGTTTATCCGGTCGATTAGAGTTCTGGTCCTGCGCCCCAGCATATCCCTGATTTGATCTTCATTAAGTTCTTTTCCTGATGAAAACCGGTTCCAGGTCTTTTGTAATTCTTTCAGTTCCATTTCTATTCCTCCTTATCCATCAATACCCTCAGTTTTTTCTTTATCCTGTTCATCTTCACCCGCACATAATTTTGTGTTATTCCGGTTATTTCAGCAATTTCTTCATATTTTTTATTTTCGAGAAATAACAGGATTATCGATTTTTCTATACCGGTCAATTGAGAGACAGCCCGTTGCAGAATTTTTATTTGTTCATCCGTTTCATTATCGTAACCATCATCAGCAAACTGATAATTTTCATAAGACAATTGATTTCGATCGGGCCTACGTTTACTTTTTTTAAAGAAAGTTATCGCTGTATTCAATCCTACACGATACATCCAGGTAGTCACTTTCGATTCTTTTCTGAATGAGGGGTACGATTTCCATAGCTGAGCTATTATTTCCTGAAAAAGATCGTTACGATCTTCATCCAGGTCGCAGTAAATCTTACATACTTTATGTATGATGCCCTGATTTTCCCTTATAATATGCAGAAATTCTTTCTCCAAACTATAGAATTGGTATCTTGTAAATGAACAACATTACAAACACAAATACATATTTTTGTCTGTCGGTTCGCTCCTGTCCGGGCTTTCGACTTCATTCAGTCAATTTATTCCTTCTTAACTGCAGTTGCCTTACTTACTGCCTCCTCAAGGACAGGACCTGATCTCATAGTCCTGACTATCAGCCACCCTCGTTTTTAATTCAGACTTAGACATTTCATGAGCTATCCTCGTCCAAACATTTAACCTCACAACCGCTGAATCGTCATTCCACCATCGACTCTAACCACCTGGCCAGTTGAATAGGGAAGCATTCCTGTAGCCATAGCAGCCGCAACTTTGCCAACATCTTCAG
>JBEPWX010000267.1:0-5280 GCA_041642235.1 Mariniphaga sp. | reverse complement strand
CGGCAGGATTGGCATTCTGTGGATTGGCAGGAATAAGATCATATAACGATCCGGCCTGGCGGTTACCGTCCTGACCCAAATTGGCATCCAAATGCCTTTCATTATCAAGTATCTGAAATTCAGGAGCAGTTCTCCAGATAGGCCAGTCTTCTCTTTCCTCACCGAGGTAAAAGATACCTGAATTACCACCCTCACTTATTTTCCACTCTATTTTCAGATGGAAATCCGAAAACTTCTCATCGTAAAGGATGTCGCCTCCATCTTCGGCACCAGCTTCACCCATACCCGAACCTTCACAGTGCAGAGTTCCGTCAACCACCTCCCATCCTTCGGGAAAATGATCTTTGTTGACGCCACGCCAGTTTTCAACAGAATTCCCGTCAAACAGAAGCTTCCAACCCTGCTCTCTTTCCTGTTCGGTAAGCTCATTTAATCCTGCTGTTTCATTTTTTTCAGTTGTAACTTCGCCTGATTTTTCTTCAGTATCATCACCCGACTGCTTTTGACCTCCGGTACATGCAAATGCAAACATTAAAGCACCTGCAAAAAGAATTAAAAGATTTTTTTTCATTTTAATCTATTTAATTGGTTAAAGTATTTTTTTTATCGATTCAATACAACAAAAATAATTGAAATATAAGATATGCCCAACTTACATAATCGATCCTTAATTTATTAACAACATTCCTGAATTGAAGCTGCTAAAGTTATAATTATCAAATTTTGTTTTGTAATTTTAATACTCAAATTTCAATTTAAGTTATTGATCAGTAATAAAATCCAGAATATATGAATACATCCGGCAAACCAAAAAGGATCGGAATACTTACAGCAGGAGGCGATTGCCCGGGATTAAACGCAGCAATACGTGGAGTAGGAAAAACAGCCATAGTTGAATACAACATGGAGGTAATTGGTTTTAATGCAGGTTACCTTGGTTTGATAAACAATGATTATATTGTTTTAAAGGAAAGCCAGCTTTCCGGCATCCTTACTGTAGGAGGTACTATTCTGGGCACATCGCGTGAAAAGCCTTACAAGATTGTAAAAAACGGCAACAATGATTCCGACAAGCCGGAAATGATAAAACAAACCTACAGCAATCTTGGGCTGGATTGTGTAGTCTGCATAGGAGGCAACGGCACCATGAAAACAGCCCATATGCTTTCGCAGGAAGGACTGAATGTGATTGGCATACCCAAAACCATTGATAATGATGTTTGGGGTACCGATGTTACCTTTGGATTTGATTCAGCAGTACAGATTGCCACTGAAGCAATTGACAGGCTGCACACAACAGCCAACTCCCACCAGCGGGTAATGATTATTGAAGTAATGGGGCATCATGCCGGATGGCTTGCCCTTTACTCAGGAATGGCCGGAGGGGGCGACATCATTTTAATTCCTGAATTGCCGCATAACATTCGATCGGTGTGCAAGAAAATAGAACACCGATATGAAGATAACAAACCTTATTCCATAGTGGTGGTGGCCGAAGGAATCAATCATCCCAGGGAGCATACTGCAGCATCTTATATAGCAGAAGCCATTGAAACCTACACCGAAATCGAGACCCGAAAGACTGTACTGGGCTACATTCAGCGCGGCGGAAGCCCAACACCCATGGATCGTATTTTAGCGACCCGCTATGGAGCATTTGCCACTCAATGCATTGTGGAAGGAAATTTCGGCACAATGGTGGCTGTGCGAAAAGGAGAACTTACTGCCGTCCCGCTTGAAGAAGTCGGAGGAAACCTGCGACTGGTGGAACCTGACAATTCACTGATTCTGAAGGCAAGAAAAATGGGGGTATCTTTTGGCGATGAATATATGAGTTAATCAAAAGATAAATACACCAGTTTTTTAGTTTCAAAAAAATCTTCATCAAACCAACCGGAAAGCTCATATACCTGTGCTTTCCTCCGGAAAGGATGGATTTCAGATTCAAGATTACCTCCTTTCAGGTACAAAATTCCATTTGGAACTGCATTTCGATGTTTCGAGGCTATATTCTTTTGAATCCAGCCAACAAATTCAGGCAATCTGGTAACGGCACGGCTAATTATAAAATCATATTTTTCGTTGAGTTGCTCGGCTCTTAACTGCTGAGCAATAACATTTTCCAATCCCAGGTTTTGGGCCACTGAATTTACCACTTTTATTTTTTTTCCGATTGAATCGACCAGGTGAAATTTTACCTCCGGGAACAAAATGGCCAGCGGTATGCCAGGGAAACCACCACCTGTACCTACATCCAACACCCTGGTTCCAGGAGTGAAACGTATAAACCTTGCTATAGCCAGCGAGTGCAGCACATGCCGTTCATACAGCTCATCGATGTCCTTTCTCGAAATAACATTTATTTGTGCATTCCAATCGGCATATAAAGGTTGCAGCTTACTGTACAATTCGGTTTGCTTATTGGTCAACCCAGAAAAATACTTTATTATTTTTTCCATTCTGATGGTATATCTTCACGGCCCATTTCGGTATGTTCAATCAGCTTAAACAACATTTCCCGTGCTCTGAAAAGTTGTGCTTTAACAGTACCAATAGGCAAGTTCAGTTCTTTTGCAATTTCTTCGTATGAAAACTCCCTGAAATACCTTAATTCAACCAGCATTCTGTACCGCGGCTTAAGTTTTCGTACAATATGATGCAGTAATATAGCCTTTTGCTGCCTTATAAGTTTTTCTTCAGGATTCGGATCTTTTGATTTCAACTTAACAGCTTCAGTATTTTCAGTTGTATCCTCATTCTCAATGGCAACATATGACCCTTTTTTACGTCGCAAAAAATCGATGCAATTGTTGGAAGCAATTTTAAACAACCAGGTACTGAAAGCATAAGTAGGTGAATACTGGTGCAGATTTTTAAAAGCTTTTCCAAAAGCTTCAAGGGTTAAATCTTCGGCATCGTTCCGGTTATTCACCATTTTAAGCAACATAAAATAAATGGCATCCCGGTAACGGGCCAGAAGCCGTGTAAAAGCCTTTTCATCACCTTCCAGCGCATTTTGTACCAACTCGAAGTCCTGAAGTGCTTTTTCTGACAGATTTAATTTCCTATCTTCCATTCCTTTTTCCGTCCGTAATTAAAATAAACGATGCGGAAAGCAATTTTAAAAAATGGCAACAAAAGTGCTATCAGAAACGAAGGTAAGAATAATTTAAATTCCTGCAGCCGTGAGAGCAGCTTTTTTATGATAAGCAAATTACAGAATATCAAAACAATGACAGTGCCAGTCACTATCGGCCAGAGTGCCGGAATTCGAACTATCAGCAAAACGGCAACAGGAGCAAACAGAAGGGTTACCCATTCATGTAAAACAAGCAGGAAGGCAATTTTACCAGGAAGATGTTTTCTTATATAAACCTCTTTTTTAATCAGTTCAAGGTAATCTTTCCATCGCACATCTTCTTTACGGTGAATAGCTGTGTCGGGTGACAAGATCAATGAAACAGGCCCCTTCCGGATGAAAGAGTTTATTACAAGTTCCAGATTGGCAAAAGGTTCTGATATTTTGCCCCTGTAACCACCCACATTAAAATACTGCTGCTTTTGAAAAGCCACATTTTCCTGCGACATAACAAAAGGTGCTCCGCCGGCTATAAAACCAAAACTTTTTATTTGCTGAAAAAAATACTCAACCCTGTACAGCAAATTAAAAAAGGCTTTTTGAGGAACTAAATTGGAATAATTAACCACTGTAGTATTGCCGCTGTTTAACCGAAAAGAAACTTCATCAAGCCACTTTGTTTTTATGAGGTCGGCTGAAGGAGGAATTAGTATCACCCACTCATGATGGGCTGCTTTTAGGGCAATATTTTGAGCAATCTTTTCAGAATGAGGGGTGTACTGTTTCAAAGAAGTAATTTTGAGCCGGGCATGTTCATTTTTTAAACTGGTTAGAACCGGAAGCGTTCCATCCTGCGAGAAATTATCAACAGTCACCACCTCATAATTTCCTTTGTTTTGGTTGAGCAATGGTTTCAGGTTTTTACAAAGATTTTCCTCTTCATTTTTAACCACCAGCAAAAGAGAAACAGGTGTGGGATTACCTGCCGGTGAATTTTTATGCCAGGCTGCCCTTCGGGTAACAACCATCATATAAATCAAATGCATTAAAAAAAGAAAAACAAATAAAATGATAACAGCCCAATCAATTGGATGCCCCCGGAGGATAGCATTTTGTATAGATTCCACTTTGTTGACGGTTTTAAAATATAATTGCCAAAATTGAGCACTTTCAGGGCGAAAAAAAAATTTTTAAGATTAAAAAAGTGAGTACAGAATTAGAATTTATTAACAGGATGACAATAACCAGCTCTCCGCTGAATTCAAGTTAAATGGCTATATTTGCGCACCTAACAGGGGTATATGGAATTTACATTAAAAGCAACAGAAATTAATACAAGAGCCAGGGCAGGTGTGCTTCACACCGGGCATGGTGCCGTTGAAACTCCTGTCTTTATGCCGGTGGGTACAGCCGGCACTGTAAAAGGAATCCACACCCGTGATTTAAAAGAGGATATAGGCGCCCGTATTATACTAGGCAACACTTATCACCTCTACCTCCGGCCGGGTATGGAAATTATTGAAACAGGCGGTGGTTTACACAAGTTTAATCGCTGGGAAGGCCCTATCCTTACCGACAGCGGAGGATTCCAGGTATTTTCGCTGGGCGATATACGCAAATTAAGTGAAGAAGGGGTAAAGTTTCAATCACATATTGATGGTTCATATCACCAGTTCACTCCGGAAAAAGTAATGGATATACAGCGCTCAATAGGGGCCGATATTGTAATGGCCTTTGATGAATGCACTCCCGGAGATGCTGATTTTAATTATGCCAAAAAATCGCTTGAGCTTACCCAGCGCTGGTTACACAGATGTTTCGTGAGATTTAACAATACCCTGCCCAAATACGGGTATAACCAGTCGTTGTTTCCCATTATTCAGGGATGCACTTACACGGAGCTCCGTAAAGCGGCCACCGCACATGTAAAAACATTCGATGCACACGGGTATGCCATTGGAGGACTAGCCGTAGGCGAACCCGAAGAAGTAATGTACGAAATGACTGAAATAGTGACAGCCGACCTTCCGGATAATAAACCACGTTACCTGATGGGAGTTGGAACTCCGGTAAATATTCTTGAATCGATTGACCGGGGTGTTGATATGTTTGATTGTGTAATGCCGACCCGGAATGGACGCAATGGCATGCTGTTCACATCGGAAGGAGTTATTAACATCCGCAATAAAAAGTGGGAGAAC
>JBEPWX010000266.1:0-5284 GCA_041642235.1 Mariniphaga sp. | reverse complement strand
ATAACATGTAACTCAACACAGCTATGAATGCAATTAACCGGATAATATGCCACAGCCACCAGCTATCGGACCAGGCCTCAGAATACTGAAAAGTATACCCTGCAATGGCAGAAGAAACAGCAACAAACACAAGAATGAGCACACCCAGATTTTTTTCTTTAATGTAGATGGCAATTAATTTAACAGCGCTTATAAAAAAGAACAAACCTGCTGCGAGATTAATGTTTTTAGCCATTGCTGTAAACACTCCACCATGCACCATCTCGGGAAATAGCTCCCGGTTCAGTGAAATAAATAAAGCCAGCAAAATGGTAATAATACCTGCAACAGGCATCAGGTATTTTTTTAGTTGGTCTGCATTTATTTTCCACGGAAAAACAAACAGAGCAAAAAAGAAACCTCCTGCCAGTAATGCAAGGGAATGAGTAAAAACAAATCCGTGGCTCATTTTGTGAAAAGAATGAAACAAATCCAACAAACCCATCACCAGAAAACCAGTGGAAAGAAGTACATAAGAGGGCCTGTATTTTCCGAACAAAACCTGCAGCGGCATAAATGCAACCAGTATGGCGGCAATTGCACCAAGCGCTTCCATGATCGAATGTAACGGATAATCGACAAAATCAAAATGATGCCAGAAAAGATGCGGCCACACAATATTAACAATAGAAAAAGAAATTACTACAAGCAGCAGCGCCATTAGCAAGTAATGCCCCCATTTAGCCGCCTTGATTTGGGTTTCAGAATATTTAACCGGTTCTGCCTTCAGGGGGGCAAACGGTTTTTTCTTCTGGTCTATCATACTTTTTTGGTTTAATCAATCGTCGTAAAGGTTTGTATTTTAAATATGCTGCATATTTTCTTTTCAAATAAACAAAATGTTATCAGTTATTTTCTTTTGCATTGCCGGCAGCAACCAATAATGATTTCTCAACTTATACAATTGATTAGCGGCCCTTGAAGTTGATAAAAATAATATTTTTATTGAAATGTAACTGTTTAATTGACAAATATTTTAACAAAAAAAACTACCACAAAAATTTGTGGTAGTTTTAAAAGCGTCCCTCCTTTTCCTTCTGTATGGTTTTTAATTACGGGTTTGTAATTGGGAAAATGGTTTCAACCTTAATTTTCCCCATCGTATTTTTAATATTTTATTGAACGATTCATTTTGTTTTTGTATATGACAAAGTAAAGCAGAAGCAATTATTTTAATGCAAGGTCATCAACGTAAACCGACAGGAGATTTTGCTGATATTGCTGTTCAGGAATGCTTAGAAGAGGGGTGAAATTTTGCTGGTTGATATAGAATTATATCTCTTAAAACTTTTGTTTATGATTACCAGTTATTTTTCTTTTTTAAATTGATTTTGGAAAATAATCGTCGCAACCCCGCATTGATTGCTTTTTCCCTGTCGCCTTGAATGACTGGGCTGTTCCTGGACTTTTTGTAGTGCTTCGCTACTGGAAAAGGGCAGATGGTTGCGATCTGGCTACAGGAAGGTTTTCCACGATCCGAATCTTCAGTTCATTCATCTTCTTTTTCTTCATTACGATGTAACGCTTATTCACGTTTTCAGCGCAAATTTTTTCCCGTAATAATTTGGTGAAAATCTGGCTGAAATAAAGCCGCATCATCGAATTGTTTTTAACTAAAAGTACTCCAACAGGATATATGAAACTATTATGATCAGTAATAATACAACAACAAAAGCAATCTGGTAACTGCGGATTTTATTACTATCTTTTTCAAGTTTCTTAATCCTGATAATTTTTTCAATTCTATCACCCACTTTATCAAAAGCAAATTCGTTTTTAACAATGTAATCGAACGCTCCGTATTTAAAGCTGCTAGCTACAACTTCTGTACTTTCATTACCTGTTAAGAGAATAAATTCAGAACGTGGACTGAGTTTCTTCACTTTGCGTAAAATTTCAATTCCATTCAATTTATCCACAAAATAATCCTGAAGCACTATATCAGGATAATCTCCGCTCTTTACAGATTGGATACATGCGTCACTTGAATAAAACGATTTTACATTCGTGTAATTCTTTTTCTTAAGATAATCAGCAATCAGTTTGTTATAACCTTTGCTGTCTTCTACTACATAAATCAAGTGATTCTTATTATCTTTCATAATATATTTATAATGAATTTGACAATGGTATGTATAATGTCTGAATTACTCACATTTAGTTATTTTTAATGATGAAAAAAAATCCGAATCTTCTTCTTCTGTTGTCTCAACCCATATTTTCCCACGGTTCATAAGTTTTATTCATTTCCCAATAGGTTAATAACTTTATTTTGAATATCGTACATGATAAATATGCAAATTCAAGATATCCCGGTTATACATTCATATCAGGTACTTCAACCACCAGCAGAAACAATCCCAGTTTTCGAATAGCAGCTACAAATTTTTCGTAATCGATAGGTTTGGTAATGTAATTACTGCAACCCAATTCATGACATTTATTTATTTCGCGTGGATCGTCCGTAGTTGTAATCATAATTACCGGCATTTTTTTAAGGAATTCATCCTGTTTTACTTTCTGTAAAACTTCTATACCATCAACCCGCGGCATTTTGATATCAAGCAATAGCAGGGAAGCTACGTTTTTCACTTTCTCCTTGTCTTCTTTTCCCTGAAACAGAAAATCCAGCGTTTCCTGTCCGTCTTTTAGATGGATAATTTCATTTAGTAATCCTGAACGTTTTAAATTTCGTTTGATAAGTGTGGCATGTCCTTCGTCATCTTCTGCAAGAATAACTTTAAGTTCCTTTTTCATTGATTTTATGGTTTAATCTTTTTGTACCTAAAAACTATAAGCGATCAACAGGGAAGACAAATCGTTATTTTTGTTCCTTTTCCCAATTCCGATTCCAGTTGAATGTCGCCTTCGTGTTTTTCAACAATTTGTTTTACAATGTTCATTCCCAGGCCAATACCAGACGTTGTGGCATCCAGCTTCTGAAATAATTCAAATACTTTCAAATGATACTTTTTTGAAATGCCAATTCCATTATCTTCCACAACATATTTTGACATTCCATCTATTTTTTGGCCGGAAATGTTAATTTTTCCTTGTCGTTGCGGATCAAAAAATTTAAGTGAGTTTCCTATAATATTGGAAAATATTTGGTTGATTTGTAACTCATCTCCTTTACAGGGGGGTAAATCCGACACCTCAGCTATTACTTCGTTTTTATCAATTTCAAATTCAAATGTATCAAGCACTTCCCGTATAATACTATTCATATCAAGTTTATAGTATACTAATTTTTGCCGGCCCAAACGCGACAACATCAATAAACCGTTCAACAACTTATCCATTTTGGTTGTGCTGGAAGTGATATAATGAATCGCTTCCGGTATTTCTTCATTGATAATAGGGGAATATCTGCTTCTCAATTTTAATGGTATTGCTTCATGATTCAACACCTGGGTTAGTTCCTTTAGTGAAGCCTGCATCTCTTTATTGAAACCCTGAATGTTTACCAGCGGCGAACGTAAATCGTGTGTTGTAATGTATAAAATTTGTTGCAATTCGTCGGCCTTTAGTTGCAATTCAGCGTTTAAATGTTTCAATTCCCGCTCTGCCTTTTTTCTGAATGTGATGTCGTCAACAGCCAGCAAAATCATTCTGCTTTTACTTTGTTCCTGCTTAAGTGCCCGCGCGCTAAGAAGCATTATTCTTTCACCAATGGTTTCAAAATTATGCGACACCTCAAAGTCTTCCACTGTAGATTTTTGTGACAGGATTTCTTTAAGCAGTTCGTTTAACTTAGGGATGTTCCATTGATTATTTCCCAGATCATATATTTTTTTACCAACTGTTTCTTTTTCATCAACATTAAACATATTGTAAAAAAACCGATTGGCCGAAACTACCTGTAACTTTTCGTCTAAAACAATAAAGGGGTGCCGGATGGTGTCGATAATGCTTTCGGCAAATTTGCGCGCCAGAAGGGCAGCTGCTTCTTTTGCTTTTATTTCCTTTTCGCTGGCTTGCAGTTGATCATTATACGCTTTAAGTTGCTGCTCGCTGGCATGCAACTGTTGGTTATTGGCATCCAATTGCTGGTTAGCTGCTTTTAATTCTTCTACTACTTTTTCATGTTTTACTTCCAGTTCTTCCAGTTCAGCAATACGTTTGCGTAATTGCTCCGGTTCGGCTTCTTTAATAGTTTTTTGATTCATGACGCTATGTAAACATTTATTGAGTTATTCGAATATTCGAATAAAATTTTTTCTTTTGAATCCCTCCTGGTAAAATATATAATCCGCTTTTCAATATCGAAACGTACCGATTTTCTGTCGGTGCCGCCAATTGACTGGGCTAAAACAGGTATATTATTAATTTCAAGCTGATTGACTACAGATTCTACGTTCAAGATTCCAATCATTTCACCATTTCTTTTCAGCACATTTCCTCCACCTGCAATTACAGCTTTTAAATGATTTTTTATGATGCCCAGGTCAGTCAATCGTTTCAGTAGTTCTTCAACAGCATTTTCAGCATATCTTGCAGGTATAATAGCTTCCTTTTGGGGTGCTTTTCCTGGAAGCATTATGTGCGCCATTCCACCTGCATCAACTTCTTCGTTGAACAGAACAACCACCACACACGAACCTAACGGGCTCGATTTTAGAATATCATTTCTGATACCTGTTTTGATCTCTCCGGTTTGTACAATCTTTTCCGCCATACACTTTAATGATATTTTGTATAATCGATATGCTTTTATTTCCCTGTTTTATTTCTCCGGCAGCAACTAATTTGAATGATTTATTCTGTTATTGTATAAGGCAAAGTAAAGCAGAAGCAATTATTTTAATGCAAGGTCAGCAACGTAAACCGACAGGAGATTTTGCTGATATTGCTGTTCAGGAATGCTTAGAAGAGGGGTGAAAAATTATCTGTTTTGATATAGAATCAGGTAATAGGAGTTGCTCCTTCTGCAGGCAAAGTAAAATAAAATGTTGAACCAACTCCTTCTTCCGATTCCAGCCAGATTTTGCCGTTGAGCATTTCAACATAAGCTTTTACAATGGAAAGTCCCAGCCCCGATCCCTCAAATGCTTGGATATCTGCAATATCGGCCTGCACAAACCGGTCGAATATAGCCTGTTGCCGGTGTTTTGGAATTCCCATCCCGGTATCTTTCACATAGAATTCAAATTGATTATTATTCAGCCTGCCCCCGAATTTCACTGAACCGTTTTGTGTATATTTTATCGCATTTTTAGTGAGGTTGCTCAAAATAGAGTGGAAC
>JBEPWX010000265.1:0-5290 GCA_041642235.1 Mariniphaga sp. | reverse complement strand
CTGTTCCTGAAAACAACTTTTCTAAAACAGTGCAGCAAACCTCCGGAATTAATTTTAACAGAGATATTGTTTCTTCTGTTTATACCGGCAAATTTTTCGAAAATGATATAGTAGTAGAAAAATATTTTCTTGAGAATGACCGGAATGATTTTGCTCTGCCCGTTTATTGTTTGAATAAAGAGAATACAACTCCGGAAAACATAGTGGTTTGGATTCATCCGGAAGGGAAGGAAAAAATACTAAACGAGCCGCTGCTGGCAGATATTCTCGAACAGGGATATACAGTTATATCTGCCGATTTACCCGGTACAGGAGAATTGCAGGATCCTGAATTCAGTGGTGACGGGGTTATCCAAAAAGTACCTTTCAACTATACTTTTGGAGCGAATCTTACAGGAAAAAGCATTCAGGCAATACAAGCAGAAGCAATTGATTTGCTAATGCAACATGTAGAAATGGATAACCGCTACCAGGAATCATCCATAACAGCATTAGCTCAGGGACTTGCTACTTCTACATTGCTCATTTATGCAGTTCTGAACAACAAGTTCGAAAAAGCTGCCTTTATTGATTTTCCTGAACCGGTTAAAAATTTAATTGAAGAAGAATATTACGATCCGAAAAAAGCATTTTCAGCAGAACCCGGCAGTTTACTCCATTATGACTTACCCGATCTTGTGAAACATCTTTCGAAATCGGGAATAAAAATTTATTTGCAGGAAAAAGAGAACATGCAAACTTCGGATGAGAAAAAAGGATATTCCGGACTTATTGATTTTCTGAATAAATAATTACAGCCTGAACTATTCATAAATTTTCATAAACAGGAATAAAGATCAGGCTTAGCCCGGCCCAGATGAACGTAATCTGTTAAACACAAATTTTGAGAAATTAAAGTCTCATTCGTAAGCAGGAACTATTGGAGAACAACAAGGGTCAGAAAGGCAATGCTTTATTTTTCATGGAATTGTATCCCAGTTCAAATTGTTCCCTGGAATGACTAAGGCTTAATATATCATAATTGTCAATCCCTTCAGGCTCAATATATACAGATGAGTATTTATGCACTTCGGTCATGTTGGCATTAACTCCCATGTAAAATGTACGGGAGGCAATCTGGATAAGGTTCCTGAATTTCTTGCGCGGGGTAAGCGGAGTAATATTTACGCTGATAATATGTTCGCAATCGTTTTTTATAGGCTCAACAGGCAGGTTATCCATTAATCCTCCATCCACGTAAAGTTGACCGTTAAGTTTCACCGGTGAAAACAATACCGGTATTGAAGATGAAGCGAGCAGAATTGTTCCCAGTGGACCACTATTCAGATATTCTGCTTTGCCGGTATTCAGATTTGCTACCGAAACAAAAAAAGGCAGTGGTAAATCTTCTATATTTTCGTATGGAATGGTTCGTTTAATAACCTCTTTTAACCCGTTTAGTTTGAGTAACCCATCATCAGGAAATTGGAGGTTTGTGTATTTAAAAAACCACCCCTTGTTAAATATGCTCAGAATTTCTTCGGGCAATTTTCCTCCGGCAATAAAAGCTCCGGCAATAGCACCCACACTGGTTCCGGATATAACGTCAGGTTTAATCCCTTTTTCATATAAAGCTGTAACAACGCCTAAATGAGCGAAACCCCGTGTACCTCCACCACTTAAAACCAACCCAATTTTATATTTTTTCATAATGAAACTCTGCCGTTTATAATCGTTCAACCAATCGGTAACATCTTGTTCACCCAATGAAGCATTAACCTTTTCTTTTTCTGTTTCATTCCATGCAATTTGAATAGTAAAGATACTTCAGTTTATTCAGGTATGCTTTCAGTATCCGATGCTGAATCTTCCTTAAAAGCAGCTGATTTAAAACCTGACCTGCCATGGAACCCTATCAAATGAATCAACCATATTTTTTGTAATGGAACCGATTTTTTAATTATAAAAATACAACAAAGTTAACAGGAAAGAAAACAGTTAAAGCAACTTAATTAGCAGGGAACCCCGATCGTATTCCTCTGCTTCACCAAGAGAAAACCACTGATTCAGTAACTCCTGGTTTCCGGGATCATTTTTATGATAGAAAATATTTTTACGGTAATTGTAGACGTAATCATTTTTATAGTTCTCTTTATTATTTACGACATCATTAAGTGCGGTTATTACCAGATTAACTTCTTTCCCGGTCATTGTTGGGTGTAGCGACCACCGCACCCAACCCGGTTTTTCCGAAAAATCACCATGATTGATCATATCAGTTATTTCAAGTGATTTTTCATAGGTCACCTCCAGCAGAAAATGGCCATAGGTACCTGCACAGGCACATCCTCCACGTGTCTGAATTCCATATTTATCATTCAAAATCTGAACTACCAGGTTGTAATGAATGCCTTCAATATAAAAAGAAATTACCCCAAGCCTGTCACGGACGTTATCTGCAAGAATCTTTACACCCGGAACTGTATCCAACCCGCAAAATGCCAGTTCAAGTAACTCCTTTTCGCGCTGCTTTATGTTTTCAATACCCATTTGATCTTTTAGCTGAAAAGCCAGGGCAGCTTTAACCGACTGCAGGAAACCGGGTGTTCCCCCGTCCTCCCGTGCTTCTATATCATCAACATACTTGTATTTCCCCCAACGGTTGGTCCAGTCTACCGTGCCCCCTCCGGGATTATCAGGTGCCTGATTCTTATACATCGAGGCATCAAAAATCAGTACCCCCGGTGAGCCAGGGCCACCCAAAAATTTATGAGGTGAAAACATAACAGCATCAAGCTTTTCAAGCGGATCTTTCGGGTGCATGTCCATTTCTTCATATGGAGCAGAAGCAGCAAAATCGATAAAACATACACCTCCGTATTCATGCATTATACGCGCCAGTGTATGATAAGGTGTGCGAACTCCTGTGACATTCGAGCAAGCTGTAAATGAGCCTATTTTAAATGGCCTGTCCTTATATTCCTCAAGTGCCTTTCGTAAATTTTCCGGCTCAACCAACAAATTTTCTCCGGGTTCCACTATTACCACTTCGGCATTGGTTTCATACCACGAAGTTTGATTGGAATGATGTTCCATATGTGTTATGAAAACAACCGGACGCTCACGTTCCTGCATGCATTTCGAATGTGAAAGTTTACCGCAGTATTTAAAACCAAGGATACGCTGAAATTTATTGATGACGGAAGTCATTCCAGAACCGGCAGTAATTATAACATCTCTCGGGCCTGCATTTACATGTTTCTTAATAATTTCATGTGAACGGTGATACGCTTGTGTCATCAGTAAACCTGTTTTACTGGTCTCGGTATGTGTATTTCCTACAAACGGACCAAATTCCCGGTTTAACTTCTCTTCAATGGGTTGATACAACCGGCCGCTTGCTATCCAGTCGGCATAGATTATCTTTTGCCTTCCAAAGGCAGACTCAAATTCCTGATCTATTCCCGTAATATTTCTTCGGAAATATCTAAAATAATCTTCAAAGCAGCTCATATTGTCGGGTTTAATTATACACCTGCAAATAAAGCTGCTTTTGGAACACCAGCATGTATCATTTATCAGTTTTTTGTGACAATTCGTCATAAAAAACGGTTGGCACAAGGTTTGACTTTTGCTGGCATACATTCAATTAAATATCATTTAAAACCAGAAGTATATGCAAACAGGAAAAATTGGCGTAACCAGTGAAAATCTGTTCCCTATCATTAAAAAATTTCTATACTCCGATCACGATATTTTTCTTCGTGAAATAGTATCGAATGCAGTAGATGCCACTCAAAAGCTGAAAACTCTGGCATCGAAAGGAGAATACAAGGGAAATGCTACCGATTTGAAAGTGAAGGTAAAGCTTAATAAGGAAGCAAAAACCATCACTGTGTCTGATAACGGTATTGGGATGACCGAAGAAGAAATCGAAAAGTACATCAACCAGATTGCATTTTCAGGGGCCAACGATTTTTTGGAAAAATACAAAAAAGATGCAAACGCTATCATTGGCCATTTCGGGCTGGGCTTTTACAGCTCGTTTATGGTTTCCAAAAAAGTTGAAATCCTTACTAAATCATACCAGGAGGGATCAAAAGCTGTTAAATGGAGCTGTGATGGCACACCGGAATATAGCATCAATGAAACAGAAAAAGAAGATGTTGGGACCGACATTGTAATGCATATTAACAGTGATTCGGAAGAATTTCTTGATGAAAATAAAATAGGCGAAATCCTGGAAAAATATTGTAAATTTCTTCCTGTACCGGTGCTTTTCGGAAAGAAAAAGGAATGGAAAGATGAAAAACAGGTAGAAACAGAGGAAGATAATCAGATTAATGATACAGAACCCACATGGACAAAAACTCCTGCCGATTTAAAAGATGAGGATTACCGGAATTTTTACCACCGGCTGTATCCAATGGCTGATGAACCCCTCTTCAACATTCACCTGAACGTGGATTACCCGTTTAATCTGACAGGTATTTTATACTTCCCAAAAATTAAAAATAACTTTGAGGTTCAAAAAAATAAAATACAGCTCTACAGCAACCAGGTTTTTGTTACCGATTCGGTAGAAGGAATTGTTCCTGAATTTTTAACCTTGCTCCACGGTGTAATCGATTCACCCGACATTCCGCTTAACGTATCACGTTCCTATCTGCAAAGCGATTCTAACGTAAAAAAGATAAGCAGCCATATTTCAAAAAAAGTAGCCGACCGTTTAACCGAAATATTCAAGGACAAACGTGAAGAATTTGAGAAAAAATGGGATGATCTGAAAATTTTTATCGAATACGGCATGCTCACAGACGATAAATTTTATGACCGTGCCATGAAATTTTTCCTCTTCAAAAACACGGAAGACAAATACTTTACATTTGAAGAATATGAAAAATTAATCACTGAAAATCAGACTGATAAAGACAAAAAGCTGATTCATCTTTATACTACAAATAAGGAAGAACAATATACATTCGTTGAAGAGGCCAGAAGTAAAGGATATGATGTACTGATTCTGGATGATGTACTGGCACCACATCTTATCAGCCGGTTCGAACAGAAGCATACTGAAAAACACTTCGTACGGGTAGATGCCGATGTAGTTGAAAATCTGATAAAAAAAGAAGATTCGGATAAAAACGAACTTACATGGGAACAAAAACAGGAGTTGTCACCCATATTTCAGGCGGTCTGCCCTGAAAGCAACAGCCATTCTTTCATAATTGATTTCAAGGAATTGGGTGAACAGGCAAGTCCGATGGTGATAACCCGCAGCGAATGGATGCACCGAATGAAGGATATG
>JBEPWX010000264.1:0-5300 GCA_041642235.1 Mariniphaga sp. | reverse complement strand
GCAATAAAAAGGAATTATTTTTCCTGGGAAGGGTTTTAAGAGACAGGGGTATTGGGATATCCCAACTGGAAGACAGCAAATGGAGAAATTTTAGCAGAATGTATAAACGATTTTTGACCTGGGAGATACCTTTTGTGCGGGTGAAAGCTTCTTTTAATGGATTTTCAGAAATAGTCAGGACCGACGAAGAAGGATATTTCAGGTTTAATATTTCTACCGGAAACAATTTCCGCGTTGAACCTCCATGGCAGGAGTTTGACCTCACACTAATTGATAATGTGATAAAAAATAAGGATGAAGTACATGCAGTTAACCGGGTTTTTATTTCTTCTGAAAAGACGAAATATGGAATTATTTCCGACATTGATGATACCATTGTTCCGACAGGTGCTAACAGGTTATGGGAAATGTTTAAAACCACCTTTTTCCGTAATCCCCATTCACGTATTCCATTCCCCGGAGTAGCAGCTTTTTACCAGGCTTTGGGAAAAGGCGCTTCCGGGACCGACAACAATCCTTTTTTTTATGTGTCAAGCTCACCATGGAATCTGTACGATTTTTTAATGGAATTTATGGAAGTTCATGAAATTCCCGGTGGCCCTCTCCTGCTAAGAGATATCGGCTTGTCGAGGGAATATTTTATTTCAGGGAGCCATCAGGAGCATAAACTGTTTCAAGTAGAACGAATTTTTAGAATTTTATCGGAAATACCATTTATATTGATTGGTGACTCAGGACAGCACGATGCTGAAATCTACCTGCAAGTAATAACGGATTTTCCGGATAGGGTGAAAATGGTTTACATTCGTGATGTGAGCTCAGCAAGCCATAGAAAAGTTTCGAAAATAGCCGAGCAGGTAAAAAAATATGGGGTGGAAATGTTGCTGGTTAAAAATACCCTGGAAGCTGCCAATCATGCGCTTTCCCACAACTTGATTACTAAAAGTGCAGTTGGTCATATTGCCGGCGAAAAGAAGGAAGAAGATGCCGATTATTAAGTAGTACCAATGACTTTATGGTTCAGGATTTGCCATTGAACTTTTTTTTAAGGATTCCTGTTTATCAGATATGTCCCTATTTAGAAATAAAACACACACAGCAGAAAAGTCTTTTGATCAGGTAAAATTGAAACTTAAAGATGCACTTAAGCTGTTCGATCCGGTTATAATTTACCCTTACCGCGGTTATGGAACGGGTGAACAGTTTTTTATTGAGGGCCGGGTACTTGAAAAAGAAGATGTCATTCATGGCGAACAGGAGCATGATAATTCTCTTTGGAATAATATACGCAAAATATGGAAACGGTATGAAAGCGATGAAATACCGGGTGTGGGTATTGAAGCCGAAATGGAAGGCATTTCAGCGAAGACTGTAAGCGATGAAGAAGGATTTTTCAAGTTGGTTTTTGAAGTTCCTCCCGGGAAAAAGATATCTGACGGCTGGCATGACGCGATTCTGCAGATCACCGAAATGCCATACGATGTTGAATTTGAAAAAACGGCTGCAGCTTCTGTATTAATCAGCAATCAGCTGAATTGTTTTGGCATTATTTCCGATGTTGACGATACTATCATCAAATCTTCAGCTATGAACACTTTTAAAAAACTCAGGATAATGCTAACTCAAAATGCACGAAACAGGGCCGCTTTTCCTGGAGTGGAACAGCTTTACCACAAACTTTCCGCCAATGGTAAAAATCCCTTGTTTTTTGTATCAGGCAGTTCATGGAATCTATACGATATGCTGGTTGAATTTTGTGAACATCAAAACCTGCCCAAAGCTCCATTCTTTCTCCGAAATCTTGGATTGAGCCCGGAACAGTGGCTAAAGCAGGATACGAGCCCCTATAAGAAAGAGTATGTCGCCCATATCCTGAAAGTTTTTAACCGCCTTTCCTTTGTTCTCATTGGCGACAGCGGACAGAAGGATCCTGAAATATATACCGAATTGTATAATGAATTTCCGGGCCGGATTAAGGCAATTTACATCAGGCATGTGTATACAGATAAACGAAAAACCCAGTTGGAGCAAATGGCCAAAACAATGGATGTGCCATTTTTGATATTGACCGATTCCCAAAAGGCATGGGAGCATGCCTCAGAAATGAAATGGATTTAATTGCTTCAAATATTGCAGGTTAAGGCATCATCTATCATTTTTCTGGCTCTTGTTTTTACTAGCCTCTGCCACACGATCGGCAAAATGCGCTCCTCTTTCTCCCATAGGTTTTTCGCCACCCACAGTAGTGTCTGTTTGGGTTTGGTGCTCGATTTCGGAATTGAGTTCTGCCCCAAGAAGGATTATAAAACCGGTAAGAAAAAACCAAAGCATGAGAATAATTACCGCGGCGATGCTGCCGTATGTTTGATCGTAATTGCCGAAATTGTTAATATAAAAAGTAAATAGCAACGAACCGGCCAACCAAACAACCGTAGCAAAAATGGCTCCCGGGTTAACCCATTTCATTTTGGGCGTTGCACGGTGGGCGGCAAACTTGTATAGCAGTATAAATGCAAAATAAACAATGCCGGCAAGGACTACCCACCGCAGCAGCGCCAGTCCGTTTTGCAGCAGGGAGGGGAGCCCGAGTTTGTCAATCAGGGCAGGGAAGGCAATCACAAATCCAACGGCAATAATACCGGTGATTATTGCACCTAAAGTGAAAAGTAATGTCAACCCAATTCGCAGAAAAAAATTCCGTTCATCTTTCTCATGATAGGCAATGTTTACACCTGTGAAAACTGCGGTTGTGGCCTTGTTGGCGCTCCATAAACTGAACAGGATGCTTATAACAAGGCTCCAGCTTAATGCTTCTGAAGATTTGCCGGCAGTTTGTTTTAAAATGCCTGAAATTATCTCATGAGCCTGGGCAGGCAATACATCGGCTGCCTGTTTTAGCTGCTGTTCAACTTCGGCGGGCTCAACCACAAGCCCGTATATGGAAACAATGGCAGCTATAGCCGGAAACAAGGCCAGGAAAAAATAAAATGCTACCCCGGCTGAAACAATCGATACATTGTCTTCACCGATGCGATCTTTTACCCGCATCAAAATTTCTTTCCATCCTTTTTGGGGAATTGCTCCCGGACTGGCTGAATCATAACCGTTTTTTTCAGGTGTGTTATTTGGGTCCATACTGTTTTTTTTAATGATAATAATTTTTTAATTAGGTGAATTCTGACAGATAATAATGTGGTGTTATTAAAGGAGCAGATTGGGTACGGAACAAATGTTTTTCTTACTAAAAGTCAACATTTGGCACAAACGAAATGTTCGTAACGGGTTGTTAATCGTTGACAGATAATGCTTTTTTTCTTGAAAAGCTTGTTTTTCCAAATGGTATGAGAACTGTTACCGGGCTATATTTTTTATCATCCCGTTAAATATTAATGAATGGAAGGGTAGCATCAAAAACCAGTATATCCTGCCGGGCAACCCCATAGGACGGAATGTAGCTGTCTGGTATAGTTTTCCGCCCTTCAATTTAAATTCAAGCCAGGCTTCGCCCGGGAGCTTCATTTCGGCATATAGCAGCAAGTGCTTCTCCTGACGGCTGGCATACAACACGCGCCAGAAATCGAGTGATTCACCTGCATTGATGTTTTTCGCGCTTTTCCTCCCCCGGCGCAGGCCTACTCCGCCAAACAGCTTATCAGTAAAACCCCGTAATCCCCATAGCCAGTCGGCATAGTACCAACCTTTGTTTCCCCCAATCGAAAGAAAATTCTCAAGAGTCAGGTTTTCATCGGTAACAGGCCTTACCTTTATATCCTTATAAACACCGTAAGTGGGTACTTCCGAAAGAGTGGAAATTCCTTTCTCAAGTAGTCTGCCCGATCCTGCATCAGTCCAACTGGAGGCGACCTCCATTTTATCTATTCGGTTCAGGGCATTTATAACTGCCTGTTCGTATGAAATGCGTTGAATACCCAACAGCCGGTGTAAACTGTTCTCTCTGCAAACCACTTCAATTTTCATGCTGTTTACAAGGTTCACGGCAAGTTTATAGGAAGTGGAAGTTACAAAGTAGAGCCAGTATGAGGAGAGTCTGGGTGTCATCAGTGGAACATCAATTATGGTACGTTTTAGTCCGCGTACTTTGGCATATATCTGGAGCATTTCCTTGTATGTTAATATGTCGGGTCCACCTATATCGTAAGTTTTATCATAGGTCTCAGAAAGCTGTAAAACTCCCGACAGGTATTCCGTAACATTACGAATTGCCAAAGGCTGTGATTTGGTTTTTAGCCATTTGGGCGCAATCATCACGGGCAGCTTCTCTACCAAATCGCGAATGATTTCGAAGGAGGCACTTCCTGAACCAACAATGATTGCAGCCCTTAGGGAAGTTAAATGATAAGAGGCCGACTCCAATATTTCTTCCACCCGCTTTCTTGATTTCAAATGTTTCGACAAATTATCATTATTTACAATTCCACCTAAATAAATCACTTGTTTTACATTTGTCTCCCCGAGCCGGTTTTTGAAATTCTCAGCCGCTGCTGCTTCCATCTCTTCGAATTTATCGATTGCTGCAGACATGGAATGAATAAGATAATATGCCGCATCAATATCATCAGGTATTTTATGCAAGGATTCTCTCTTTAGAAAATCAACTTCTACTACTTTTATTTTATCTGAATGGAACCTCGACACATCGAACCGTTTTTCATCCCTAACACAACATACTAATTCATGCCCGGCATTAAGTAATACAGGAAGAAGCCTTTGGCCGATATAACCGGTTGAACCTGTGAGCAGAATTTTCATTTGAAGTGGTAATATGCTGTTGTTTATTGCTTTTCAATACTTTTTATAATTCTAAAACATTAATCTTCATTAAAAAGTTTTAGTGAAAACTGAACTGTAAGAATTTATTTGGTATCGACAGAAAAAGGATGGTTCAACTTAATTCCAGATCTGCTTTAGGTTGAACTCAATGAAAACTCATATCTAATTCAATGTTAATTCAGTTATAATTGAATTTATATTGGATTTACATTGAATTTAAATTGAATTTAATAAGGACCTGGTACGAGTATTGATTAATACAAAATGTAGAAAAATGATGCTTTGAATAGGAAATCGACCCAACTCAGAAAAGGGATACTTTTTAGGGGTATTTATATGTAACATTCTGAAAATTAAGTACTTGAGTAAAGGATGCAGATATTAAATCAGAATCAAAATTCTTCTTTAAATGAAGAATACATAACACTAGGGGCACATTTAAACCATGTTGGAATAAGGAATGGTAATATAATTAACGGGGCAGACGACAATTCCAGTGGAAGTATTGG
>JBEPWX010000263.1:0-5300 GCA_041642235.1 Mariniphaga sp. | reverse complement strand
TTCCGGGGTTATGCTTGGTTTGGTACGTGCTGCTCCAACTTTTGATAATAGCGCCGGTTATGAATTCGCGGATGGTTCACAGAGAAACTACCGAAACGGTAATGGGTATGACAACCCTTATTGGGTGGCAAATAATATTGCCTTTGATGAGAACATTCACAGGTTTACCGGGAATATCAATTTAACTGCCGATGTAAGTGATTGGTTCAATATTTCTTATAATGGAGGAGTTGACTGGTTTACAAGACGTTTTGAAGACAAATTCAAAATTGGATCACTAGATCAACCAACAGGATATTATGCTGAACAACAACAATTCAATACTATTTTTAATTCGGATCTATTGTTCAATTTCAATCATGATTTCTCTGATGATTTCACGGCGGATTTAACATTGGGTAATAATATATACAGCACTTTCACCAAGAGATTATTTGGAGATGCAACAGGTCTTGAAATTCCTGGTTTTTACCAATTAAGTAATTCCAGTAATAACACAACCAGTTCGGGTCAAAGCGAATTTCGAACTGCAGCTGTTTTTGCCGATTTACAACTGGCATATAAGGAAATGCTTTATTTAGGTGTAACCGGGAGAAATGACTGGTCTACCACAATGCCTGTACAAAATGAATCGGCTTTTTATCCTTCTGCAAGTTTATCTTTTGTTTTCACGCAATTGGATGGTTTAAGAGGGAATTCATTTTTGACTTATGGTAAATTAAGAGCTTCAGCGGCACGTACTGCCAATATCGCGCAACCTTACAACACTACAAGTCCTTTTGTGGCTGCAAGTATTAGTGACGGCTGGACAGGTGGTGTGAATTTTCCATACCAAGGAGAAACCGGATTTCGTCTTAGCAGGGGTTTAGGAAATCCTGAATTAACCCATGAAAACCAGGAGACCTGGGAAGTTGGTGCAGATCTACGATTCTTTAATAATAGAATGGGCCTTGATCTTACTTATTTTGAGAATCACAATAGTGACCTGTTAATGCCGGTTCCAATTTCGGCTGCCTCAGGTTTTACCACTGTATTTTTAAATGCGGCCAGTATGGAGACCACGGGTATTGAGGTTAGTTTTAGGGCAACTCCGATAAAGACGGAAGATTTTGAATGGAGTTTCACCACGAATTTCACAAAACTGGACAACATAGTTACAGAACTGGCTGAAGGAGTGGATAACGTTTTCCTTGGAGGTTTCACCGTTCCGTCCGCACGAGCAGTGGTGGGACAACAGTACAGGAGTATTTTTGGAAATGACTGGTACAGGGATGAAAATGGAAATGTACTGATAAATGATGATCCCACAGATAATTACAGAGATGGTTATCCCATGGCCGATAACCGTGAAATGGTGCCAATTGGTAATTTTAACCCGGATTGGACAGCTAACATGACCAATAACATCAGCTATAAAAATGCTTCCTTGTCCTTTTTAATTGATGTGAAACAGGGAGGAATGATGTATAACGGAACTGCCTTTGCGATGAATTATTTTGGTACTCATAAACGGACAGAAAACAGGGAGGTAGTTTATACCCCTGAAGGTACTATAGATTTTGACGCAACTCCTGCCAAGAACATTATAGTAATGGATGGAGTTTATGGAAGGATAGATGCAGACGGTAATCCGGTATCTTCAGGTGTAACTAACGTCACTCCGGTAGTGCAGGATGGAGAATGGTTCAGAGGTCAGGGAAGTAATTTTGGCGGAGGACCATCAGTTGCAGCTATGGAACCTGCAGATTGGGTCAGGTTGCGGAATGTAACCCTCTCCTATGATTTTCCAAAACTGGTAAAGAATGTTGAGAACATTCAACTTTATTTTACCGGCAGAAACTTGTGGTTAAGTACCCCTTACACCGGGATTGACCCTGAAACAAACCTGGCTGGTGCAACTAACGCTCAGGGGATGGACTATTTTAACAATCCGGGGACAAAAACCTATTTGGCGGGTCTTAAAGTAGCATTTTAATCAAAAAAATAACATTAGCATTATGAAAAACATTAATTTTTTTAAAATGAAAAATTTAGTTTTAGTACTATCACTATTACTAATTTCATTGTCTGCATGTGATACAGACTGGATAGACAGTGATTTGAATATCGATCCGGATTCTCCCGGAGATGTCCCAATGGCATTAATAGTACCAGCGGTACAACAATCTATGGGTTATGCTTTGGTAGGGAATGACAATGTAAGGACCAATAACATCTGGACCCAACATTTTGATGGGGTGTCCCGCCAATCCTTTACCGAAGCAAGGTATCAATTAACTTCTGCTGATGTTGGTGGGATCTGGTCTTCTACCTATACCAATATTTTAATGAACCTGGATGCCGTGGTGAAAAAATCCAAACAGGAAGGAAGTGAGTCTCCTCATTTCACCGGGATCGCCCAGGTAATGCAGGCAACTACTCTTGGGATCACCACCGATATTTTTGGCGACATTCCCTTTAGTAAGGCGCTTGGAGGAGGTCAGGGTAATTTGAAACCAGAGTATGATACCCAGGAACAGGTTTACGATACTATCTTTTTTATGTTGGATAATGCCATTGTAAATTTGAACTCAGACGTTAATGTGCTGGAAATTGAAGGGGACGTGGTTTATAAGGGAGATCTTGATAATTGGATAAGAGCAGCAAATTCTATAAAAGCAAGGCATTACCTGCAACTTTCCGACCAATTAGGAAGTGAGGCTTATACAAAAGCACTTGCTGCTGCTCAAGCCGGTTTTACTTCTAATGCTGATAACTATGAAGTTCCTTTTGAAGATTCAAACAGAAACCCAATATGGCAGTTTGTGAGCGAAAGGAATGACATTAGAATGGGATCAACATTTGTGGATATGTTATTGGCAGATGATGACCCGAGGTTGCCTTTCTATGCAGAAGAAACTGAGGATGGAGAATTTGTGGGAAGTGTACCGGGAAGTGAGAATGAAAGTGCGTCTAAACCGGGGCCATATGCTGCAGCTCCAACTTCTTCGGCTGTTATGATGTCTTATGCTGAATTGAAATTCATCGAAGCCGAAGCTCACCTTATGCTTGGTGCACCGGGTAAAGCTCAGGACGCCTATGAAGCAGCTGTTGCCGCTTCTGTTTTAAATGTCACCGGTGAGGCGAACACCACATGGTTGGATGACAATATCAATGGAGGTGCTGTTACTTTAGAAGAAATCATCAGCCAAAAGTATATTAACGGATTCGCAACAAATCAGCCTTATGCCGATTTCCGAAGGACCGGTTTCCCTGCCTTAAATCTTGCGCAAGGTGCTCTAACCTCTGAAATTCCAACAAGGTTTCCTTACCCCCAGTCGGAATTGGATTATAATGCTGATAATGTTCCAAACGCTACATTAACAGACAAAGTTTGGTGGGATCAATAAACCTAAAAATAACAAATATGAAATATATATATAAGCATATTATCCTTTTGATAGTTGCAGGCCTTACTATGGTATCATGTGATTATGACGAGACAAATTATGATTCTTTATTTAATGATGCAGATAAAAATGCAGGTCAATATGTTCAGTTTAAAAATGCAAAACAAAGCTTTAGAACATCAGTAAATGAGGAAGGGGGAATAATCGATATTGAAACAACAGTAGGTATAGGCTTGCTTGGTCTTCCTCTATCTCAGGATTTAACATTAGATTTAGAGATTGATCCGTCTACAACTATAGATCCGGAGATGTATGAATTATCAGCCACCACAGTGACTATTCCTGCAGGAGAAACTTCTGCTTCAGTTACATTAAAAACAAACACTGAGGAGATGCCAATCGACGAAACCCTAAAATTGGTTTTGAATATTGATGCCGGCGAATATAATGCAACCCACGGTTTGCAATTGATTTATGATTTATACCGTATCGATTTTTGTCCTATAACAAATGGTATTTCTGATTTGATTGGGGCGTATTCAGTTACAGAAAATTCAGATGGTTTTGAAAATCCAATTACCTTATCCCAGGAGGATGAGACACTTTTGATGTCAGGTATTGGAGAAACCTTTATTACAGGTTTTTGGCTAGAGGAAATCACTAAAAGGGGTGCCATTACTATGGAGGTTTCTGGAAATGGAGAATTGACTATTCCGAGGCAATTTATTTTTGCTACTTTGTACGAGGGTGATGCATTTGAATACGAAATCGAAGGAGAAGGGTTCTGGACAAATTGTGGGGAACCAACCATAGAATTGACATATGATATTTATTATCTTGGTGATTCTGATGGCTTAGCAAAAACCTATTCATCATCCTTACCTAATTCTTATCTCCACGGACTGTTTACAAGGAATTAGAAAAACAATCAGTACTTTCAGGACTTCGAAAGATGAATTAATAAAATTTCTCAGTGCCCTCGGGTGCTGGGAATTTTTATTTACGATCCTTTATTCCGCAAATGGCCAATGCTTTCAAAATTTGCGTTTAATTTTATTCAAACTAACATTCTAATTACTGATGAAACAAAAAATATGCACCAATACCGAAGGACTCAGGGGTATGAAATTGGATATATCACTGCGCGCGAAAAATGGGATCGATTTTATTATATCTGCTTTTCTTATTTGGTTATTGATTTCAACCTTATGGACATTGCAATTTTCTGCTTATGACAAAAGTGTTTATACCTTTATCATTGGGGGGATTCTGCTTCCATTAGCATTTTTATTGTCTAAAATGCTGAAAACTAATTGGAAAATTAAAGATAATCCTCTTCAACCGTTGGGGTTGTGGCTAAATTTCGCTCAGCTCTTTTATTTTCCGTTTCTATTCTTTGTGCTCATCAATGATCCGGAAAATTTTATTATGACTTTTGCTATCATAACAGGTGCACATTTATTTCCTTACGCCTGGTTTTATGATGAAATTGGATATGCTGTATGTGCAGGAATTATTTCATTTGGTTCGTTTTTTATGGGGTTGTTTACTGATGCAGATAAAATCTATTTTATTCCTCTTTTCACGACTGCAATGTTTTTGTTATTGTCAGTCTGGCTTTTTATTTATTAAAAAATTGCAATAGTTGAGAAATTTATAATTTACTGATTTCATATTTTACTATTACTTTGTAAAATGAATAAGTGATTGTAAAACTAATTACAAACAGAAAAAATTTATATTTCTTATTTTAATATAAAACCACTGTTCGTCTTTTAAATTTTAACATTATAAAACAAGTTGAAAAGAATATTTAATTTAATTACAATAAAGGTTATTTAAATTTTCACAATAAATCTCAGAGGAATAATTTTCATGAAATGACTTTTCTGCATTTTCACTTAAAGACTT
>JBEPWX010000262.1:0-5308 GCA_041642235.1 Mariniphaga sp. | reverse complement strand
CATCCCGAATGCTTTTTCTGTGGTTTTTCGTTCCTCAAAACTTACGAAAAATGCATCGGGATTTCAGCCCTTTTTTATTCGTATCGGAGAGCTTCCACCGGATTTCTCCTCGCTGCTCGCCAGCTCTGCCAACTCACCGTCAGCAATGCAATTCCCAATGCCAGTAACCCGGCCAATGCAAAAATCCACCAGCTAAGTTCGGTTTTGTAGGCGAAATTCTGAAGCCATCGGTTCATGGCATACCAGGCAATGGGTGTTGCAATAACAAAAGCGATGGCGACCCATATTACAAAATCCCGGTTCAGCAAGGCCATTACTTCCCATGTTTTGGCGCCGTTTACTTTACGGATGCCGATCTCTTTGATGCGAGCATTGATGTGAAATAAAGCTAATCCGAATAATCCCATACAACACAAAATAACAGCAACAGCAGTCATTACGTTTAAGAAAATGGCTGTTTGTAATTCCTTTTCGTAATTTTTATTAAACTTATCATCCAAAAACATATAATTCATTGGATAATCTGGAGAGATTTCACTCCAATGTTGTTCGATTGCCTCAATTGTTTGCTGTAAATTACCTCCCTGAAGTTTTATAATTATACGATTGTGAAAGCCAATGTAGTCTTCCCATTGGCAAAAAAAGATTACCGGAACGCTTTCGTTATGGATGGTATTGAATTCTATGTTTTTAACCAGCCCAATAATTTCTCTGTTTTTATTATCCCACATATTCCCCAGTATTGTGCCCACAGGGTTTTCCAGGTAGAGGGCTTTGGCCAATGCTTCATTGATAATAATATGGTTTTTATCGGAAGTTCTTCCAGCAATAAAATTACGTCCTTCTATTACTTCAGCCCGAATAATATCGAGATAGTTATAATCGACCGAAATAAAACCACAGCCCTCCATTTGGTTCTGCTCATTGCCAACCACATTTGGACTACCCCAGTTGCTAACACCTTCTAAGGGAACATTTGATCCGCTGCTAATGGATTGTATTTCTGGGTATTGTTTTAAAATATTGGATAAAAAATTATACCGGCCTTCCTTATGGCCTTCATAATTATCAATAACCAATACCTGTTCTTTATCAAATCCTATACTATGTTGACGGATTAACTTTAATTGATTGTTTACAATTAACGAAGCTATTACCAATAGAATTCCAATGGTAAACTGGGCAACAATCAGTGAATTTCTAAATATTATTTGTGTTTTGCAGGTCTGTGTGTTCCTACCCGAAAATGGTGTTGTTCCTTTTAATAACCCCAGGGTATTGCGCTGGGTAATCTGAAATAACAGTATTCCTCCGCAAACTATTAGTAAAAAACAAATAAGAAGTAAAGAAAATAGTAATAGCAAAGGGTTTTCAAATATTGAAAGGGAAAGTTTTTTATCAATAAAGCTGTTAATATATGGAATAACAGAATTGAGAATTAGGAAACAGAATGCAAGAGCCATTGCTAAGTAAAGTAGCATTTCATAAACTATCTGGCGCAAAAATAATCTTGATGTGGCACCAAGCACCTTCTTTATGCCATTTTCGACCGAACGCTTTGAGCTAATGGCAATCGATAAGTTAATGAAATTAAAGCAGGAAATAATTAGTATCAGTGCTGCAATAATTGAAAACCCAATTACAAAATCGATGGCGCTGGCTCCACCTACTATTTTCCCCGATTTCAGGTAAATCTCATTAAAAGGTTGAAGTTCGGCCTTGATATGAGGGCCGGTACATGCCCTGTCCAGTGTTTTTAAATTCCATATATCGGCAATTTTCTTCTTTGTAGTTTCAACCGTAGATGCTGAATTTAATTTCAGGTATATACCTGAGCTATGCCAACCCCATCCATTTAAAAAGTTGGGCGAAATCTTTTCCCAGGAAGAAATGGATGCAATAAAGTCGGTTTTTATGTGCGACTGATCAGGTAGTTCCTTGAAAATTCCAGTAATAATAAAACTATGTTCATTGGCAACATTTACTATTTTGCCTAATGGATTTTCATTTTTGAATAGTTGCAAGGCCATGTTTTCGGAGATTGTAATTGACATGGGAGATGCCAAAACCTCTGACTGATCCCCCGCTAACAGTTCCCATCCCAGAAAACTAAAAAAATCAGGATCGGTGTAAATGAAATCAATTGCTTCGACCCTTGTACTGTCAATTTTCAGGTTTTCATCAGCCCACTTCACTCGAATCCCATGTTCAAGCTCGGGAATGTTTTTCAGTAATTCGTCCATAAATACAGCTGGCTGCCCATAATGCATGTTACGGTTGCGGCCATTGTTGCAAGCCAATAAATAAGTGTTTTCAGTATTGGAAAAATGCTGATCATATCTGAACTCATTTTGACCAAACAGAAATGCCAGCAGGGAAAAAATTAACCCTATCGATAATCCTATTAAGTTGATTCCAAAAAAAACTTTTTGACGAGTCACTCTTTTAAATATGGTTATTAATTCACGAAACATATCTTTAGGTGTTTAAGATTATATAATTCTCATTCATGCATGCATCTGCTCCTCGGTCCTGATTGCTTTTTCTGGGGTTTTCCGTTTATCAAAACTTGCGAAAAATGCAACGGGATTTCAGTTTTTTTTACTCGTATCTCAGTGCCTCCACCGGATTCCTCCTCGCTGCCCGCCACGACTGAAACGAAACCGTCATTAACGCAATCCCCAGTGCCATAAACCCTGCCAGTGCAAAAATCCACCAGCTCAACTCGGTGCGATAGGCGAAGTTTTGTAACCAACGGTTCATGGTATAATAAGCAATGGGTGTGGCGATAAAGAAAGCGATGGCTACCCAAATAACAAAATCCCGGTTCAACAAAGCCATTACCTCCCAAATTTTGGCACCATTTACTTTGCGGATACCAATTTCTTTGGTTCTTTGTTTAACCATAAAAATCAGAATCCCCCACAAACCCATACAGGCAATAAGAATGGCCATAATAGAAAAAAAACCCATTTGATCCCTTAAGCGCTTTTCTGTTTCGTATAAATGGGCAAAATCATTGTCTAAGAAGAAATACTCACAGGGAAAATCAGGATTTAGCTCCGTAACTGTTTCCTCAATAAAAGCAAGAGTTTTATCCATATCTAAGGGTGAAATTTTAATGAAAATATATTTCATTTTATCATAACCCAACTGTGGGATAATCATGAGTGGCGTAATTTTTTGGTGTAAGGGTTTAAAGTGGATATCCTTTATAACTCCACCAATATTTACTGAAATATTATCATCCGGATAAACCAATAGCTGACCTAGTAGACTTTCATCCTTTGAAATCATGTTAGCAAAAGTTTCATTGATAACCACTTTAGGAACATCGGAGTCAGAGAAGTTGCCTTCGAGCAATTCCATTTGAAATGTTTCCAGAAAATTTTTATCGGTCTCAATATAGGTAATGGAAGGATCATAATCTTTTGGTTTCCCTTCCCATTCCCATCCTCTACCATTCCAATAAATACCAATAGGTGATCTCGAAGTGCTGGTAGCACTATAGATTGATGGCTCTTTGCTGAGTCTTTCAATGAGCAGTTCTCTTTTATCAATTAAGTCGCCTTCGAGATGTATATATACAATCTGGTCTTTATTAAATCCCAGGTTTTTATTACGCAAATATGTTAGTTGTCTATTTATGGTAAATAAACAAATAATTAGACCAATGGCGATGGAAAACTGTAAGGGCGTAAAAAACATCCAAAGTTTTTTCGTGCTAAAATGTTCCCTCACCTTATTTTTAATAGCATTGACTGGAGAAACCTTACTGATAACAATACCAGGAATGATTCCCGAGAAAAGGGACATGATTATGGCCACAAACGAAACCATCAATAATGCATTTATTGATATTATTGGGGTATTTACAGAAGACTTACCTAGTAATTTAAGTAAGTAGGGAGAGCTCAATTGTGTGATGATACCAGCAATTATTATTGCTATAATGCAATAAAAAAGAGCCTCCAGTGTAAGCTGTTTAATAATATTATAATTGCTTGCTCCATTGATTTTTTTTACTCCAAAATTTCTGATTCTCACCAATGCATCTGCCATTTGCAGATTAATAAAATTCAGAGATACAATGATGAGAATGACAAGTGCAATCAAAATCATCATGTTGATTTTCTTATTATGACCCCATGCCTTTAGGTACAAGTCTTTAAAAGGATACAAATAAGATCTTTCTTTAGATTCAGGGTTGGATTGCTGAATTCGGTTAAGCAAATTGCTGTTTAGTTTTTTAATATCCACATTATCATGGAGCAAAACATAATTCTCAAAACTGAGATTGTCCCACGTATTTAAATGATCCTTTGCATAAATATCTTCCAAAAGTTGAATGGGCATCCATATATCAAACTGAAAAGATGAGTTGGAAGGGATATCATCAAAAACAGCAACTACTGTAAAAACATCTTGTTTACTAACCTGTATGGTTTCCCCAACGGGATTTTGTTCACCAAAATATTTCTTAGCAAACTTCTTACTTAAGGCAATGATCTTCGTTTCATGCGTGTTTCCGGAAATTTTGCCATCAAGAATCCGAAAAGAAAAAATATGAAAGATATTGGGATCAGCTAACTGCACTTGCTCATAGAATTTATTTTCGTTGTAACTGAAGAGCATTCGTAATGTACTTGAATAATAAAGTGCTGCATCCTTCACTTCGGGGTATTCCGTTCTGAGGGCTTCTGCCATGGCAGGAACGGATGAATTCCAACCTAAACCATCTTCGGCATTATTATCTCTTGTGAATACAGCAAAAATATTATCTATATTTTCATGGAATTGGTTATAGCCTAGTTCTTCCCTTATGAAAAATACAATGGCAATCAACACAGAAAATCCAATCGAAAGCCCGATTGCATTAATAGCAAATGAACGGCTATTTCGTGAACAGATATTGAAGATTGATTGAATCATTTTCTTCTATTTTTTCACATTTGTGACCGATTAAAATTGAATTGACCGAATTATTTAACTTGAGATTGGCTTCACCAAGCATGGATATCCTGCTTTTTTTTGCCATCATTTTTCAGATAGAATTTCGCTTCTGATAAAACCACCTACCCTCTCATCACTTTCTAATCGTCCGTCCAACAACCTGATAATCCGTTTCCCACATTGGGCAAATTCCTCGTTATGCGTAACCTGTATGATGGTGATTCCTTCTTCGTTGAGTTCCCGAAGCAGCTTCATGATTTCTTTGCCCTGACTGGTATGCAGGTTACCAGTAGGCTCATCGGCCAACAGCAGTTTTGGTTTTCCCACAATGGCACGTGCTATGCCTACCAATTGC
>JBEPWX010000261.1:0-5331 GCA_041642235.1 Mariniphaga sp. | reverse complement strand
CTTCAGGAATGCTGGAGGGATATATTTTTAAAGACCATTCACCCGGTCTTACAAGAGGAAAAGAAAATGAACCATTCTCATTGCTTTCAATCCGATATTGTTCAAAAGCTCCTTTTAGTTCAACAATTATATGTGCTATGCGAACTTGTTTCTTCCCGGGAATTCTTTCAGAAGTCTCTTCAGCGATAAACATGCCTGATACTCTGGCTCCCTTTAATATTTGAAAGTTTAGGGTTTTCACTTGATCCTCCATGATTTCTATCTCTATTGGATTGGGAATTTGCGGAATTTCATCTATGGCAAGTTTTGACTGATCAATAAACAGATAATGACGTCCGGCGAGAACGGTCTTGAAACTGAATCTGCCTTTATTGTCGGTAATTGTTGTTTTATTTCCGAATGTAAGTAAAATGCCTTCTGCAGGCTCTCCGTTTTCACGGGTAATGTGACCGGTAAAATCTCCCGCTGTTATTATTTTTTTTAGTGGGATTCCAAAATTGAAAGCATAATTCACAGACAGGGTTAATTGGGGAGTACCGGTTTGACGCCTAAATAAGGTGTAAAAACTACGTGCTGAAAACTTATGCATCTTATTGGGCGTAAATTCAAAACTAAATTGCAAAAGGTTCCTGTTTCTATAGTAATCCTCAATGCTGTAGGCATTTTGAATATGTAAATTTGTTCGCAGTTTTTTAGTAATTTGATTTACCACCGATAAACCTGCATTAAAATTATTTTGCTCTCTTGAGATAAAGTTATTGGAATTGGAATAACTCCCCATTAGTCTTACTGCATGCTGATTGTTAAACCGGTATGCCATATTCAAAGTTCCCCTGTAAGTGGTTTGTCGGTTTCTACCAGTTTCCAGTAAAAAATTGGTCGTATTGCCAAATTCCGTCAGAAGAATGTATTCCAGCTTTTTTATTTGCCGGCTAAATTGTGTGTTTATTGAATTAGTCTGGTAATGAAATTTATCGTATGCCAACCGGTCCTTTCTTTCATATTTTCTCCAGAATAATCTTAGATTGGTGCGTGAGGCAATATTGTAACTAATAAATGACTGGAATGAATTGGAATAGGGAGCAGTTACGAAAAAGGTATCTAATTGTGCATTTCTGAAATCTTCACGGGCATACACGCCTAAATTTAATTTTTGCGATAATCGCATGGAAGCATTTCCGGAATAAAATTTAGAATTGGAATAATAACCAGGGTATTTCTTTCCTGCAAAATAGTAATTGCCTGAAAGATTAAAAACAGAGAATTGTGAGTTAATGTTGCCCCGAATGGCATTATCCCAATTATTCATGGATTGTCCGCCAGAAAGTTCCAATTCTATTGATGTACGTTCCAATGGCTGGAATTTGGAGTTGAAACTAACAAGTTGGACCTCATCCTGTAAATGTTCTGGTTTTTTTAAAATAAAGAATAGTTCGATATGATTCTGCTGATTGAATTCAAAGCCAGTAAAGGCAGCCAATTCATACTTTATATTATCATAAAAACGTGGTTTTACATAGAGAAAGCCAAAATTCAGTCCACTGTTTAATTTCACCCTTCCTTCACCTCCCAATCCAAATCTTGAGGACTCGGTCAGGGGCGTGAAGGTATAAGCTTTTTCGCCGGCAGTAATTTCCAGGTTATCATGTTGGTAGGAAATAAAATACTGATTGTATAATCCCAAATAACTAAGGTCAGTATTGTTCGGCCCCCGGGCAAGAAAGTCAATCTTGTGATGCCTATTCTCATCAATATAGCCGCTGCCTGAAAATTCCAGTTGATATGCATGTTCATACATGCCTCTTTGATTTGATGCCAAATAGGTTGTCGAAGCCGTAACCGGAAATCTTCTGTAGAAATCGGTTTTTTTTTCTTTTACAGGGAATATCAAGATCGGGCGAAAAACGCTTTTTGTGAGATCTTCTGAAACCAATGCCCTTACAGTAAAATATTCTTTTATGGTTTCTGTAAGTTCTGCTGAAGGCTTGTGAAGCACATTGAATCGGTACGATTCTCCCGGATCAATTGTAATTTCCTGCGAGCCTTCGATGTGGCAGTTAAGTGTTTCAAGGTATACCCTTTTTTTTACATTCCCCAGGTTCTGAAGCAAATACTCAGATACTGACTCTTGTCCGGCTACTATATAATCGGGTGAGCTTACCTGGTGCAATTCAATCTTTTCCACTTCTCCAACCTGCACCTCTATCATCAAAGAGTCCAACAGTTGTTCATTGGAGTTATCAACGACTGACAATTTCAGTTTGAATTTCCCGGCTGGAATGTTTGAAGGGATTTGAATGGAATAGATTAAAAATTTCTTTTCCGAAGGTTTTAATTCCAGTTTTTGTAAAGAAGAAATAAGTTTCCATCGGTCAGGCAATGTTATTTTTACATTTGCAAACTTATTAGCAGTCAAGGTGTTTTCCACAAAGAATGGCAGATTCACAACTTTTCCGGGCAATACTTCCAGTTTCTTTTGTGCTGATGAAATATGAATGTATTGCCCTGATTGTCCAACCAAAGTCGAAAAGGGAAAGATAATAAAGAAATATGTAAGGATTAGCCTGCAGGACATTATCAGATTTCGAATGAAACATTCGTCCCAAAAACATAATCTTCATCGCAATCAGCTACCAGTACCCCGGTATAATTACCTGGTTCGATGCCTTCAAGCCTAAAAGATGCCATTGTTGACGTTCCCGGATATATTTTTTTCTGATCGGCAACAAAAATACCAGCCGATTGTCCTTCTTCATCAAACAGTTCAAGGGAAATCTCAGGCCGCAATAAACGTTCACCGGTGTTTTCAATGGCAACATGGAGCAGGGCTATTTCTTCCTGCTTACCAATTTCCATCCCCAGGAACTGAATATCGCGTATCCCGGTTGTTCCAATATGGGAAATGACCTGCACAGCATACCGGATGGCTGTATTGATGGTAACTCCACCAGAAGTTCGTGAGGTGTCGGGAGGAACAATGCCTTCCACCATCAACACACTCCAGTATGTTCCCGATAGCGGTAATTCGGGAACCTTCACCTCAAAATTAACCGTAATGATTTCATTCGGACCTATATCAATCAGTTCCGGGGTGAAGGTAATCCATTTTGCATTCGACCGCTCAAGTGTTCCTGCCGGGTCATGTTTATTCTCACCGGTATAGGAAAACCAATAATCTCGCTGGTAAATCCTTACGCTTTTAGCTACACTGGCAGCATTTTGAACCTGAATGGTGCCGCGGTACGATTCTCCCGACCGTGATACATTTTCATGGGTCAATCCATTTAGTATAATAATATTTGAAAAGGAAAATAAAGGAATGAAAATGACAATAATTCCTGATAGCAGCAATCTTTTCATAAAAGGAGCAGAATCCATTTTAGAATGGTTTTTAGTTAAATACAACGGTTAATACAGGTCGCTAAAATACTGTTCTTTGTGTAAATAGCAAGGGGGAAATCTCTACTAATTGTAATCGGTAAGGGTATAAATCACATTTACTACAATTTCCTGTTGTGCTAAAATTGCGCAGGTGCCATCTGTTTCATCTGTTTCAATTGAATAAGTAAGGTGATGGCCATTTTCAATTCCCTGGCCGGTAAAGCAACTGCCAATATCGGAAATCACTTCTGTCGGTTCCCCCGAAAGAACTACCGGTCCTGCCGTTCTGCCCAGCATTCCCCTGCCTGTGCCTGAAGCTTCTGAGGCTTCTACCAGCAAACGCAATCCTGAAGGAATCTCATCCTGCACCATTGCAACCACTTTTCGGCGATGATTTATGTCATTTATGATGGAAGTATAGTTTATCCAGATTCCTTTCCCTGACTGAAACTTTGACAACTGAATCGGATCTCCGGCTTCACCGGGTGGAAAAACATTGAAATGGCTACGATCCGGTTCTTCATCTATTAATTTCAATAGTGCCACTTCAGGAATAGAAACGTTAATCTTATGTGTAGCTTTCTGGTATTGTCCATTTGCACATAGAGGATTATTTATTACCAGGTTTAAAAAAAATAATATGGCGCTGCAAAACTTCATGCATAAATATACAGAAAAAAGCGAATAAAGTCTAAAGGAAAATTATCTATTTCTTGAGTCAGAAAAACTGATTCGGGATTTATTGAAAACTGATTAGAAAGAACGGATATGGTAAACGAAAAAGAGCAGATAATTGTACCTGCTCTTAAATATTAATTATAAAGATTCTTTAGTTAGTCGGTAATAGTGAATGTAACAACTAAATTATGTTGATCTCCAGCTAAAAGATCTTTATAATCTTTATTATCCATGTCGAGTGTATAAGTTAATTGATGTCCAGATTCATAACCATTCCCTGTAAAACAGCTTCCTATTCCGCTAATCAGATCGTTTGCATTTTTATCTAATGTTATCTCTTCCTCACCGGTGCCCAATGTTCCTGTTCCTGTTGATGTTGTACTGGCTTTTAATTTTAGACTTACTCCGGCAGGTAAAATGCCAGAATATTCTGCAGTAATAGATCTGCTTTGATTCTTGACAACAACAGAAGTATAATTTAACCAAAGGCTACTGTTGGTAGCAGATGAAAAGTTAACTGCATTTCCTGCTTCCAAATTGTCCACATTAGGTGTAAGATTAATAGCAGTAGTTCCATTTTCACCTGCTTCAATATCAACTATGGCTATAGTTGGAACGGTGATATTAACTTGATGTTCTGCTGTTTTGCCATCCTGTGCAACAACAGCTTTAGAAACCCCGAAAACTAAAACAATACTTGTGAAAAAAACGAATAAATTCTTCATGATTTTGTGATTTTTTTAAGTTTATAATTTTTTATTTGTAATACATCTTCAAGCGTGCCATGCCATTAGCAACCAAAGTGCCAAAATCATATGTAGTTGATTATTAATGTTGTGTGATTTTATGCCAAACTGCAAAGTGTCACGGATTGGGACAGCTGGGTTCGACCTGGGACAGAGGTCCTATTTGGGAATAGGTTTTGGTGGTTTGTGAAAATACTGGAAAATTTAATTCGAGATTATTCCACCGAAATATTTGGGTATCTGGCAGCAGGTATTTGTGCCGCTATATTTTCACATTCCGGGACCGAAAGATTATCAGATATCACGTGGTGTTTTGAAATAATGATTCACTGCCTAAAAATCATCCAGATTTCTGAATGTGTTTTATTCCTACCTGGTTTTTCTTTTTTACTGTACTGTTTTCAAAATCTGTGATATTTTGCAGGGTAGTTTCCACTATTTGCTCTAAAGCCTCCCGGGTAAGGAATGCCTGGTGAGCTGTAATTAAAACATTGGGCAGGCTGATGAGCCTCGATATAGTATCATC
>JBEPWX010000260.1:0-5345 GCA_041642235.1 Mariniphaga sp. | reverse complement strand
CAATGATTTAACAAGACCAGGGGAACCGATAAAGCTTGGAACCCGTCATCCGCTATCACTTGTAAAAAATGAAATTATCCGTATTTTTGGAAGGCTTGGTTTTATTGTCGCCGAAGGTCCGGAAATTGAAGATGACTGGCATGTTTTTTCAGCTCTGAATTTTCCACCCGAGCACCCTGCCCGCGATATGCAGGACACCTTCTTCATTGCCAGGGATCCGGATGTATTGTTACGCACCCATACATCCAGTGTACAGATTCGGGTCATGGAGCGGACACAACCACCTATAAGGGCAATTTTCCCGGGGCGGGTTTTTCGGAATGAAGCCATATCAGCACGTTCCCACTGTATATTTCATCAGGTGGAAGGTCTTTATGTGGATGAAAATGTGTCGTTTGCCGACTTAAAGCAAACATTGCTATACTTTGCCAGAGATTTATTTGGCGAAGATACCCAAATCCGGCTGCGTCCTTCTTATTTTCCGTTTACTGAGCCCAGTGCTGAAATGGATGTCAGTTGCTCAATTTGTGGCGGTAAAGGATGCAATGTATGTAAATATTCCGGTTGGCTCGAAATCCTGGGCTGCGGCATGGTAGACCCTAATGTGCTTGAATCCTGCCACATCGATAGTATTAAATATACAGGATTTGCCTTTGGAATGGGTATTGAACGTATTGCAATGCTTCGTTATGGAATTCGGGATATTCGCCATTTCTTTGAAAATGACCTGCGATTCCTGAAACAATTTAAATCTACTATGTAGGAAGTTTTCTGTTTTTTATCGGAATTTGTTTTTGACCGGATGTATCTACCCGGTTGGCTTTCTTCTATTTCCGTTTACCGAATATTAAAGTCCTTAATGTAACCGGAAAGAAAAAATCCTGTCAAAGTATTAAACAATTAATACATTAATCATGAAAACAAAAAATTATGCTTTGACAGCAATGGCAATCTTTATTGCAGCAGCAGTATCGGCAGTAAAACTTCCAACTTTCAAAATTGTTGAGACAACGAATAATAAAGTGCTGGTAGCATTTGAAGTATCCGAACCTGCAGTCGTTGAATTATCCGTTAAAAACAGCTGGGGTGAGATATTGTATTGTAATAAATCGGAAACTCCGGTTGAGAAACTTCACGTGATTTTAGATTTTCATACACAACAGTATGGTGTTTACGATGTGGGTATTAACTATAATAACTATAAAATCAATCGTAAAATTACAATTGCGAATTATCGGCTTAAAAATGTGGGGAAAGAAGAACGGGCTTTTGTTCCCTATTATACATTTGAAGACAATCTCCTTAAAATTTCATACTTTAACAACAATTTAGAAAATGTTTATATGAAAATCTATCATGAAGGGAATTGTATTTCAAAAAAAAAGATTGGAAAAGAAATGTGTATTCAAAAAGTATATAACCTCTCGAAGTTGGAAAGTGGAAAGTACAAGATTGTTTTAAGCAACTGGAATGATGATTATCAGTTTATAGTAAACAAATAAACAGCATGTATACTATTTATTAAAAAAAGCTCCATCCACAGGGGCTTTTTTTGTTGCTCCGGATTATTGGTAATTCATTTATAAAAATCGATACCTATAGGAGAGACATTTAGGCTGAAATTAAAACGTAGATTATTTTCTATGGTTTTAAACTATTTATGGACGTTAAAGTCAAAGCCAGTGTATAATCAATTAGAGGAAAGATTATTGTGCAAATAAAGATCGAAAATCTGAACAAAGTTTACCGCAACGGGAATTATGCCATCAAAAACCTGAATCTGGAAATTCCCAACGGCATGTTTGGATTGCTGGGGCCAAACGGAGCGGGTAAATCAACACTGATGCGGATATTGGTGACATTAATGAAGCCATCTTCGGGAAGTGTGAAAGTAGATGATCTTGATCTTAGTAAAAATCGCCGGGAAATACGTTCGATGTTGGGGTACCTGCCTCAGGACTTCAGCTTTTTTTCGAAGCTTAAAACCTATGAATTTTTAGATTATACAGCTCGGCTGGCTGGAATGAAAATCAGTGCGACGCGTAAAACAGCAGTCGACCAAATGCTTGAGGAAGTGGGGCTTTATGAAGCACGTGATCGCAATGCCAATAAGCTTTCAGGAGGTATGAAGCGCAGACTTGGCATTGCCCAGGCACTGATTAACAATCCTAAAATAATTATCGTTGATGAACCCACTACCGGGCTCGACCCAGAAGAACGCATCCGGTTCCGCAATTTATTGTCAAACATCAGCACAAAGGATGTTATTATTATTCTTTCAACACATATTGTAAGTGATATTTCAAGTACATGTAACAACATGGCCCTTCTGAACAAGGGAGAACTGGCCTTTTCGGGTTCTCCCGAACAATTAATAAAAGAGGCTGAAGGAAATGTGTGGCTTATTCAAGCCACACAGACAGAATATATGGAAATTAATGAAAAGTATCCTGTCATTTCTACTATACCTGTAGAAGGTGGCTGGGAAGTACAGGTGGTTGCCTCTGAAGTGAACGGATTTTATGGAAAACCTATAGCGCCAAACCTTGAACATGCTTATGTTCATTTTATGGAAAACAAGTTGAATCAATGGTCGAACTCCTAATGCTTAAAGGTACTAAAAATGATATCACTGCATAATATTCAATCTATTGCCAGGTACGAGCGCAAAACACTTTTGAGAAGCTGGTTTTTCCGGATTTTTGGAGTGCTATCACTTCTTGTTCTCTTTGGAATGAATTTCGGAATGATTATAGAAGGCGGAGGTCAAGAGGGATGGGCAATCCGAAGTATTCCAGCTGCAATACCCTATTTCAATTTATTAATATTAAATGTTGCACAGGCAATCATTGCTGTTTTTCTGGCTTCTGATTTTTTAAAACGGGATAAAAAACTTGATACCACAGAGGTAATTTATATGCGTTCAATGACCAATGGTGAGTATGTCATTGGAAAGACATGGGGCAATCTTCAGGTATTTCTTGTTTTGAATATTGCAGTTATTGTAATGGCTTTAATTTTTAATCTGCTGGCACAAAACACTTCTGTTCATTGGGCATCTTATGGTATTTACCTGCTGCTGATAAGTGTACCTACCCTGGTTTTCATTATGGGACTCTCATTTATGCTTATGAGCATTATTCGCAACCAAGCCATTACTTTTGTTCTGGTTTTGGGTTATATCGGCATTACACTTTTCCTGCTTGAAGCAAAGTATTATTACATCTTCGATTACATGGCTTTTAATATCCCCATGCTTATTTCTGACATAGCAGGTATGGGCAATTTCGACCGGATACTCATTCACCGTGGCATTTATCTTTCATTAGGGATCAGTTTTATATTTTTAACCATTTATCTGCTGAAGCGACTACCACAGTCGGAATTTATGACATCCTTTTCTCTCGTCTTTTCAATCTTATTATTTGCTGCTGGAGGATATCTGGGCTACCGGCATATTTCTGAATTCAAATCAAAAGAAAAATTGCGATACGAGTTAATTGATTTGAACAATAAATATATAAAGGAAATATTTCCATCTACCCTGGCTCATTCCATTTCATTAGGGCATAATGGTAATGCAATAGATGCAACATCAACTATTACAATTGTCAATGAACATGATGAGAAAATAACTAAGCTTATTTTCAGTCTAAATGATGGATTAGAAATACGTAGTGTAAAACTGAACGGTAAAAACATTTCTCATAAGCGTGAACATCATTTGATGGTAACAGGTGATGGCATTTCACTTCAACCGGGTGAACAGGCTCAGGTTGAGATTTCGTATTCAGGAAAAATAAATGAAGCAACTAGCTATCTTGACATTTCTGAAGAAGAGCGTATGGAAAAATATGGACGTTTTGTTTTGAATGTTGACAAACGCCATGCATTTTTGACACCTGATTATGTTCTTCTGACGCCTGAGGTAAATTGGTATCCCAAAACAGGAGTGACATACAGCACATCGGATGTAAGATGGAATCAGCCTGAGTTCATTCAATTCAGCCTTGATGTTACAACTTCACCAGGACTTCAAGCAGTTTCGCAGGGAGCCATAACAGAGGTTTCACCTGGGAATTTTAAATTTAAAACTCATGTTCCACTTAACCAGATTTCACTGGCAATTGGCAACTATGAAAAATTAACCATTCAAAACGACAGCCTGGAATACGGATTATGGTTCATTAAAGGTCACGATTTCTTTTCTGACAAATTTCCTGAGACACAAGACACCATTATGCAATTGATAAATGAAAGAATGAGTGACTTTGAACGCACCTATAATCTGGAATATGCATTTAACCGTCTGTTCGTCGTAGAAGTACCTGCCCAGTTTAAAACATACGAACGCATCTGGACAAGCAGGCAGGAGTATATTCAGCCCGAACAGATTCTCATGCCTGAGAAAGGATATATGATACGGGAAGCAGATTTCCAGGGATCCCGAAAAAGAATGGAACGTTGGGGTAGACGCGGAGACAACAACATGACTGACAAAGACATGGAAATCAGGCTGCTTTATGAATTTCTGGGTATTTTTACACGTGAAAAAGCCAGAGATTTCCAACGCAACAGAGGTTCTTTTACCGTTGAAGAATTGGATAATCCTTTTTTTATATTCCCGATGTTTTATAATTTTCAGAACAACATCCAATCTGATCAGTGGCCTATTACCAACCGCATTTTCGAAGCTTACCTGAAAAGCCAGGCAACGGATATGCGGGGAAGATTTATGCAAAACATGCAAGGCCTGAGTGGAGATGAGATGGCAAACATCGCTCTTCAGGACAGCACATTTGAGGAAATTCTTGCCGACCCAAAACAAAAAAACATCATCAGTAATGTTATAAAATTAAAAGGGGAAGTATTATTTTCAACAATTCAATGGCAGGCAGGACAGGATGTTTTTGAGGTATTCTTAAGGGATCTGCTAAGGGATTTCAGGTTTAAAAACATTAGTTTTGAACAGTTCGATGAACGTATTAAGGCTGAGTTTGGAGTAGAGCTCACACCATTAATGGACGACTGGTTTAAGGCTAAGGATTTACCTGGTTATGTGTTTTCACCCATTGAGGCAGTGAAAGTGAAATCTGGTGATCGCATGAAAACAAAGGTTTCCTTGAAAATTACCAATTTTTCAAATACTAATGGTATTGTCAAACTATCCTTCAGGCTTGGAGGAGGAGGTGGTCCAGGCAGAGATTTCGGACGCGGTCCGGGAGCAGAAGATATGATCAATAAACTGGTTCACCTGGATCCCCACCAGACTAAAGATTTAAGTTACATGTTGAATGCTGATCCACGCATGCTGATAATTAATACCATGACCTCTCAAAATATTC
>JBEPWX010000259.1:0-5352 GCA_041642235.1 Mariniphaga sp. | reverse complement strand
GCAAACTGCGGAAACGGAATTGCCGGAATGGTGGGCATTGTGGAGGAAATCAGGAAAGCAGATGCTGAAATACCAATACTTGTACATGCCAATGCAGGTATGCCTGTATATGAGGATGGCGAGACCGTATTTCCTGAAAAACCGGAAGAAATGGCTGCCCTTGTTCCAAAAATAATTCATGCCGGTGCTGATATCATAGGGGGTTGCTGTGGTACCACTCCTGAACATATTAAAAGGATGAGAAACGCTGCCGACCGGCTAAAATGAAAATTCCTTTTCATATTGTTTCCGGTTTCCTTGGAAGTGGCAAGACTACTCTCCTGAAGCGGATAATTGAATCGTATTCTGATAAAATGAAACTGGGTATTATCCAAAATGAATTTACAAATGCCAGTATCGACGGAATGGATTTAAAAAGTACCGGGAAAGATTTTCATCTTCTGGAAATTAATAAAGGATCGGCTTTCTGCGTTTGTCTTCTGGGCGATTTTTTAAGATCCCTTGAAAGTTTTACAGATAAATACCAGCCTGACGCATTGATCCTTGAAACCTCAGGGCTCTCTGATACCACAGGTATTGCAGAAGTGGTTTCAACCGGTAAACTTAACGGGAAAGTGTATCTGGCTACCAACTGGTGTGTTGTAGACGCGTTAAATTATAAACGGACAGGTTTAATGGGGCAGCGGGTGGTTCATCAGATACGCATGGCCGATGTGATCTTGCTAAACAAAGCAGATTTGACGGAAGATGTCGGACAGGTTGAGCGGAAAGTCAGGGAGTTAAACCCTTTTGCAGAAATAATAAAAACCGTTTATTGCAATTTTGAAGTTCAGCTGGGGGATCCTGCTGTAGAAAAATTATATTCTTCGCCAATGAGCCCTTTAGGAAGGCCGGAAATTAAATCGATGGTTATAAAAAGCGGCAGAAAAACCTCTGCGGAAAATGCAATGAAGTTCATTCACCAATGGGCTGGCATGGCTTACCGCATTAAAGGTTACATTAATTTAAAGAACGGAAACACCCTGGCGGTGCAGTGCGTGTATGGCGATATAAACTGCAGGGAAATGCCGGGAAGTTATTATTCCTCAGAAATAATAGCTTTGACTGATCGGTTTACGCTGCATGAATGGAACCGGTCGTACAGAAGCATTACATGATAAAGATCTTTCGAAGGATTCTTAGAAACAATTTAAATTAGTTAAATTAGACCGTTCTTTTTGGGGATAATGGGTGGTTCAGCTACTTTTGTGCCGGAACTTAATATCAACAACATAAATAACTTTTTATGAGCAGTTTTCTTAGTGCTTCAATTGGGAAGAAATTTATTATGAGCGTATCAGGATTGTTCCTGGTTCTGTTTCTTGCTGTTCACCTTATTGTAAATCTTTTACTGATATTTGATGATACCGGTGAATTGTATAATGTCGCGGCCAATTTTATGTCGACCAATCCGATCATCAGGACGATAGAACCACTGCTTGGTTTGGGATTTCTGGTTCATATTCTGTGGTCGTTTGTGTTGGAATATAATAACTGGAAGGCCCGTCCTGTTAAATACAATAAGAAGAACAAGAGTGCAACCAGTTCATGGGCATCACGGAACATGCTGGTTCTTGGAGGAATCATTCTTGTGTTCCTTGTGATCCATATCATCAACTTCTATTGGATTATACGGTTTAATCCTCATGAAATGAATGAAGTAATTATTGGTGGAGTTCATATGGAAGATTCTTATACCCTTGTAGCAGATTTATTCAAGTACAGTCTGGTTTACAATATTTTTTACATTCTTAGTGCCATACTGCTTGGATTCCACCTTTCACATGGTTTTTGGTCTGCTTTTCATACCCTTGGATGGAACAATGAAAACTGGATGAACCGGTTGCAGATTATAGGAAAGGTATATGCAGTGATAATTGCGGTAGGTTTTTCTGTTATCCCACTCTACTTCTTCATTAAGTTTTAAAAGATTAGATTATGAGCATATTAGATTCTAAGATACCTCAGGGACCTTTAGCTGAAAAATGGGAAAGGCATAAAACAGCCATCAGAGTAGTGAGCCCGGCTAATAAAAGAAAGCTTGAAATCATTGTAGTAGGAACCGGTTTGGGGGGTGCATCGGCTGCAGCCTCACTGGCCGAACTGGGCTATAACGTAAAGGCATTTTGTTATCAGGACAGCCCCAGGCGTGCGCATTCTATAGCAGCACAGGGGGGTATAAATGCTGCAAAAAACTATCAAAACGACAACGATTCGGTATTCAGGCTTTTTGTTGATACCATAAAAGGAGGTGATTACCGCTCGCGTGAGGCAAATGTTTTCCGCCTGGCAGAAGTGTCAAATAATATTATCGATCAGTGTGTTGCTCAGGGCGTGCCTTTTGGACGTGAATACGGTGGTCTGCTGGCTAACCGGTCTTTTGGAGGTGCATTGGTAAGCCGTACGTTTTATGCCCGCGGGCAAACCGGTCAGCAGCTTTTGCTGGGTGCCTACCAGGCATTGAACAGGCAGATTGCCGGGGGCAGCGTGGAGATGTATACACGCCACGAAATGCTCGATGTGGTTCTCATCGACGGCAAAGCGCGCGGGATCATTACACGCGATTTGATTACAGGAAAAATTAAACGCTTTGGCGCCCATGCAGTGGTAGTGGCAACCGGAGGTTACGGCAACGTGTTCTTCCTGTCTACAAACGCCATGGGCAGCAATGGCTCAGCAGCATGGCAGTGTTACAAAAGAGGCGCCTATATTTCAAACCCATGTTTTGTGCAAATTCATCCAACCTGCATTCCGGTACATGGCGACCAGCAGTCGAAGCTTACACTTATGTCGGAGTCGCTTCGTAACGACGGTCGCGTTTGGGTGCCAAAAGACAAGGCTGTTGCTGAAAAACTACGCAAAGGGGAAATAGGTCCTAACGATATACCTGAAGAAGAACGTGACTTCTACCTCGAACGCAGGTATCCTGCATATGGAAACCTTGTTCCGCGCGATGTGGCCTCGAGGGCTGCCAAGGAACGCTGCGATGCCGGCTACGGCGTTAACGCCGAAGGCAAGGCGGTATACCTCGATTTTAAATATTCAATTGAACGACTGGGCAAGAAGGTTATTGAAGCACGCTATGGAAACCTCTTCCAGATGTACGAGAAAATTACCGATGTGGATCCCTACAAGGAGCCCATGATGATATATCCGGCAATCCATTATACTATGGGTGGTACCTGGGTTGATTATAACCTGATGACAACAATTCCTGGATTGTATTCCATTGGCGAAGCCAACTTCTCAGATCATGGTGCAAACCGGCTGGGCGCATCAGCTTTGATGCAAGGACTGGCCGACGGTTATTTTGTATTGCCATATACCATTGGCGACTATCTGGCCAATGAAATTATGGTTCCAAAAACTGATATTAAAGCACCGGAATTTGAAGCGGCTGAAAATGCCGTTACCCAACGGATAGAGAAATTATTTAATATAAAAGGTGCCAAACCAGTTGATTATTTTCACAAAAAACTTGGGCATGTTATGTGGGATTATGTAGGTATGTCACGCAATGCTGAAGGTTTGAAAAAAGCAGTTAAATTAATAAGAGAAGTGCGAGAGGAGTTTTGGAAAGATGTTAAAATTTCCGGTGAACTCAATAACCTTAATCCGGAACTTGAGAAAGCAGGGCGTTTGGCTGACTTTTTCGATATCGGTGAACTGATGGCACTCGATGCACTCGACCGAAATGAATCATGCGGAGGGCATTTTAGGGAAGAATCGGTCACTGAAGACGGTGAAGCAAAACGCGATGACGAAAACTTTACTTATGTTTCCTGTTGGGAATTTAAAGGTGAAGGGCTGGAACCAATGCTTCATAAGGAGGATTTGGTGTTCGAGAATGTGAAACTCACTCAGAGAAGTTATAAGTAGAAGTAGTACTGAGTACAAAACAATATACTCACATCTAATTTTAAAGATATGGCTGATAAGATTCTTAAAAAACTCAATATAAAGGTGTGGCGGCAAAACAATGCAGCCGATAAAGGTCGTTTCGAGACTTATACCATAGAAAATATTTCAGGGGGCTCGTCTTTTCTTGAGATGCTTGATATCCTTAACAACAAGCTGATCCTGGAAGATAAAGATCCAATTGCATTCGACCACGATTGCCGGGAGGGCATCTGCGGCACCTGCAGCTTGTTTATCAATGGCAGGGCACACGGCCCCGACGAAGACATTACCACCTGTCAGTTGCATATGCGTAAGTTTAAGGAAGGCGAAACAATTACCATAGAACCCTGGCGTGCTGTTTCGTTCCCGGTTATAAAAGACCTGGTGGTCGATCGCACGGCGTTCGAAAAAATACTTCAGGCAGGAGGTTTTATTTCGGTAAGAACAGGTGGTGTGCCTGATGCCAATTCCATTCCAATATCCTATGAAGACGTAGAGGAATCAATGGATGCGGCTTCATGTATCGGTTGCGGTGCCTGCGTTGCTGCATGTAAAAATTCATCAGCCATGCTGTTTGTAGCGGCAAAGGTATCTCACCTGGGTAAATTGCCACAGGGCAGGGTTGAAGCTAAGGAACGGGCCAGAAGCATGGTAGCCAAAATGGATGAACTGGGATTTGGTGGCTGTACCAATACCCGCGCCTGCGAAGTGGAATGCCCGAAGAACATTTCAATAACCCACATAGCCCGGCTGAACCGGGAATATCTGGTGTCACGATTTTCAGAATAAACTGCATTTTAAAAATATTTGAAAAGCCTTCTCATATATCAGAAGGCTTTTTTTGAACCTATAAATTGGATAACTCAAAGTTTTTTAATCTGCCTCATTTTCATATCCATATTAATCTTTTTCTTCTTAAATTTTGTTAAATGCACTGATCTTAAATGGTGATTTAGAACTTTGTGTTATAAATTTCAAATAAATTTGAACAGCATGCCAAATAATAAAAGCATAACAAGAAGAAAAATAAAAATTTAGGCAGAAATATGGCACCAAAAAAACTCATGCAGAGAATTATAACTATTTGTGTTGTTCTGTTGTGGTTTAACCAATTTTTATTTGCGCAATCAGAAATCCAGCCTTTACAGTTCGAACAGGATTCAATCCGGTTGAAGAAGTATAATTTATTTGATGATTTATCTGTTTTCCCCCTTTCAGGTACTGGAGAATACAGGTTTTTTAGTAGTGCATCTCCGGAATTAAGTAATCTTCAATACATTTATCAATTGAGAAAGAAGCAGCTGCCTAAAACATTTTTGGTTTCATTTAATGAATCTAAAACGGTTATGCCAGGTTTAGGTACCATTGAACATTTTACAAGCCAATTTAGATGGTATGCAGGAAATAACGTTA
>JBEPWX010000258.1:0-5371 GCA_041642235.1 Mariniphaga sp. | reverse complement strand
TAAAAGATGCATCGGCTTCCGCTATTTATGGATCGAGAGGGGCCAATGGTGTTGTAATGATTACAACCAAGTCCGGGAAAGCGGGAGAAACAACAGTTAAATTGAACAGCTATTATTCATTTCAACAGGAAATTGGAAGACTCGAATTGTTAAATGCCAGGGAATTCTCTGAATATATTAATGATGCCCGGGGTTATGAATTTTATGATTTAAATGCAATTGAAACCGATACGGACTGGCAGGAACTGATTTTTCAGCCTGGCCATATTCAAAATCATCAATTGTCTGTTTCCGGTGGAAATGAAAAAATTCAATATTACGTATCGGGGATTTTTAATGATCAAGAGGGCGTAATAAAAACTTCAGCTTTTGAACGCTATTCCTTAACTTCAAATTTAAAATTTGAACTTTCTGAATCGATCAGGATTAATCTAAACTCAACATTACAAAGTTCACTGCGCAACGGCGTGCTTACACAAACAGGCGGCGGTGTGACCAATGCAGGTGCCGTTACGGCTGCTTATCGTTTTGATCCGAACCAGGGAATATTAGATGAAAATGGTGATTATACAAAAAGTAAAGTTGGCATTGCAGCATTTGAAAATCCGATGGCTGTACTCGATGGCCGTGAACAGGAAAACAGGCAGGAAAACATTCAGGTGAACTTGAAGGCTGAGTTCGATATTGCCACTGGTTTAACCTTTAATTCTACTTTTGGAACTATCATTAGGAATAATCGTGGTGGTGTTTATAATAATAGAATTTCGAACCTGGGAGAAGGAACCAATGGCCGGGCAAATTTGAATTACAGCAGAAACTTTAACTTTTTAACCGAGCAATATCTAAATTATGATTTTAATGCAGGCGAAAAAAACAGTTTTGTTTTAACCGGTGGATATTCTTATCAAAATTTTAAAAATGAATCATTTTCTGCCTCCAATGAGGGATTTATTACTGATGCTTTGGGTTTTTGGAATTTGTCGGCAGGAACAAACCTGAAAACTCCAAATTCCAATTATTCAGAGTCGGAAATTGTTTCCTTTTACGGACGTATAAATTATAATTATGATAGCCGTTATCTGTTAACTTTTACTAGCCGCTATGATGGAGCTTCTCAGTTTAGCGAAGGAAATAAATGGTCTTTCTTCCCTTCCGGCGCTTTTTCCTGGAATATTCATAATGAAAATTTCTGGCCTCAAAATGAGGTATTATCAACCCTGAAATTCAGAACAAGTTACGGTCTGACCGGAAACCAGGCAATTGGTCCTTATCAGTCACTTGCCAGAATTTCCACATCCTTTTTTGTACTCAACAATTCAAATGTCAGTGCAGTTCGTCCGAGTTCCATTGCCAATAAAGATTTAACATGGGAAACAACTTCTCAGTTCAATATAGGATTGGATTTTTCTTTTTTTGAAAGAAGGATTAATTTTTCGGGCGATTATTATCTGAAGGAAACAAACGACTTACTTTTTAGTGTTCCAATTCCTGCATTTTCAGGTTATCAAAACAGGCTTGAAAATCTTGGAGCAATAGAAAATAAAGGATTTGAGTTTCAATTAAGCTCAAAAAATCTTGTTAGTGATTTTAAATGGACAACAGATTTCAACCTTACATTAAACAGAAATAAAGTAGTTTCACTTCCAAATGGTGTTGATATTATTTATGCCGCAGTACCAAGCTTTACAGGTGCAGTACAAAATTCAATATTAAGAGAAGGAGAGCCTGTTGGGTCATTCTATGGATTTGTTTATGAAGGAGTATATCAGGAAGGTGATGAATTTATTCCCGGAGGTGCATTTGAAACTACTCCCGGAGGTGAAAAATATGCTGATTTGAATTCGGATGGAGTTTTAGACAGCGATGATCGAAAAGTTATTGGAAATCCCAATGCGAAAGCCGTTTGGGGATTGAACAATGATTTTGCATGGAAAGGGTTTAATGTAAATGTATTTTTACAGGCTTATACCGGTGGTGAAATGCTTAATTTGGTCAGGATGGAATTGGACCGTTTAAGTGGCAACAGCAATGCAACAACAGAAGCATTAAAAAGATGGACGCCTCAAAATACCAATACAGATGTTCCAAAAGCAGAGTCGGGAAGAGTTCCGAGAACATCCACCAGATTTGTGGAAGACGGGTCTTTTGTCCGTCTGAAAAATGTATCTGTTGGTTATGATCTGCCTTCAAGCATGCTCAGCAAATTGAGAATCAGTTCAGCCAGGTTTTATATAAGTGGCCAGAATTTAATGACTTTCACCAATTATTCGGGAGTGGATCCGGAAGTTGCCTTTAGATCGAGCAATACCAATTTGGGTTTGGATTATGGCAGCTATCCGAATACAACTTCCTTCACACTTGGTATAAACCTGGGATTCTAAAATTTTAAATTCTAAAAAATGAAAAAAATGAAAAAAATAATTCTGATAATAATAACATCAATTATAATGCTGGGTTTTCCAGCGTGTACGGAATTAAATGAAGATCCCAAAGGACTCATGGCACCGGAAGGTTTTTTTAAAACTCCTTCTGATGTTGAAGCTGCAGTTAATGGGGCTTACGCTGAATGGATAACTGTTAGCATTGAAAAATTCTATATGCTGGCATTAATGCTGCGAAGTGATATGGTAGATATCGGAGACCGGAATACAATGGGAGACCGCGTGGCTATAAATGATTTTAGCATGGATGCTAATAATCAATTGATAAGAACCAGTTGGGAGCGCCTTTACCAGTCTATTTCAGCAGCAAATACGGCCATAAAAGCCGCAAGAGACATATCTGCTGATGAGCAGATTAAGGCAGAGTTGGAGGCAAAAGCCAGGTTTATCCGGGCTTATACCTATTTTCATCTTGTACGGTGTTTTGGCCCTGTCCCTTACATGGATGCACCAATTGAAAGTGCCGAGGAGTTGGATGCTATTACAAGAACCCCAGTTGAAGAAATCTATGAGAAAATTATTGAAGACTTGATTTTTGCAAAAAACAATCTTCCTGCAGAGCATTCACCCGATGTCCGGAATATCGGAACAAAAGGTGCTGCGGCAACTGCTCTCGCTGAAGTTTACCTTACATTAAAAAGACATGACGACGCGGCAACAGAAGCCCGTTTTGTCATTAACAATGCCGGAAATTTCGATTATGGGCTGGCCCAAGATTATCAGGACTTATTTAATGCCAATTTAGCAGGAACATTGCAGGAGCCGATTTTTACTTATGAGCTTAAAAATACATTGAATGACGGCCCTTATAATCAAAAAGACGGCATGATTAACCTTACCCGCATCAGAGATTATGCGCCAAGAAGCTTATCGGTAGCCGTTCCAACATTAGACGTTTATAATTCATGGGATGACCGAGATTACCGAAAGAGTGTGAGTTTTGAAGATTCGGTAATCATAAACGGAGAAAATATAGCGCTTGTTAATACCAATTTCAGAGTTCCGCGTCCTCACATTGCCAAGTATTTTCGGTATCCGGGACCACAGGAAGCAGGCGATGACCGGTCGAGCGACCACCACTATTCCTTATACCGGTACGCCGATGTGCTCCTTTTTGCAGCAGAAGCCATTGCCGAATCAGAAGGTGCCACCAGCGAAGCTATTGGATATGTCAATCAGATAAGGGAAAGGGCTCGTTTCAATGGTTCAACGGTAACCGATTTTCCGGAAGATGTAAATCCCGGAATCAGCCAAGAGGATTTTATTCAGATTGTGCGGGAAGAAAGGCGACTGGAATTTGCCTTTGAGTTTAAAAGATGGTACGATTTAAAAAGATGGGGAATCCTCAATGAGGCTTTTACCGGAACTGAATCTTTGGAACCACATAACGTAAATGCCGATAGGGATTATCTGTTTCCAATTCCGCAAACAGAAATTGATGTTACCGGTTTTACCCAAAATCCGGGTTATTAGAATAGTTTTAAGATTAGGGTATCAGAAAGCATTTTTCTGGTGCCCTTTCAAATAAAATAAATGATTTAATTTTATCAGGTTATTCAAAAAGTACGAGTATGAAAAAAGTATTCTTTGCAGCTTTTTTAATTTTAATATTTGGTTGCAATAATAATGAGAATAAACAAGTAAAAAATCCTCCCAATGTTCTCATGATTTGCATCGACGACCTGAACGACTGGCTGGGCTGCATGGATGGTCACCCAAATGCCAAAACACCAAACATCGACCGGCTGGCGGCAGAGGGAGTCCTATTTACCAACGCGCATTGTCAGGCACCACTTTGCGGACCATCGCGCGCTTCGCTGATGACAGGACTGAGGCCTTCCACAACAGGTATTTACGGGATGATCGATGACGATTTAATTGACAAGGATAATCCTTCAACTGAAGGAATCGTTTTTCTTCCTGAATATTTCAAAAACAAGGGATACCACACCATGGGGATTGGCAAAATTTTCCATCACCATGCGCCTGACGGGGTTTTTGATGAATCAGGAGGAAGGGTTCCTGGATTTGGCCCTACGCCTCCCGAAAGGTTTGTGTGGTCCGGGCAACCCGGCAAAGAGGGGTATTCCCGCACCAGCACCGATTGGGGCGCTTTTCCCGAAGCCGATTCGCTGATGCCAGATTTCCAGTCGACCCAATGGACAATTGAACGTTTAAACCGGGATTTCGATCAGCCGTTTTTTCTTGCCGTCGGGTTCTTGCGTCCGCATGTACCATGGTATGTTCCGCAAAAATGGTTCGATTTGCACCCGCTGGAAGATATTAAAACACCTCCCTACCTGGAAAGTGATTTGGACGATTTGCCTGCCATAGTCCGCGAAATTGACGACCTGCCCATGATGCCCACCACCGAATGGGCCATTGAAAGCGGTGAATGGCCCAAAATAATTCAGGCTTACCTCGCCTGTGTTTCGTTTGTCGATTTTTATGTAGGGGAAATTTTGAACGCATTGGAAAACAGTGAATATGCTGAAAATACCATTGTAGTACTTTGGAGCGACCACGGCTACCGGCTAGGAGAAAAAGGTACATTTGCCAAACATTGCTTGTGGGAAGAAGGCACCAAAGCACCCCTGATATTTGCAGGCCCCGGAATTGAAAAGGGGAAAATTATTCATTCACCTGCCGAAATGTTATCTATTTATCCTACTTTACTTGAAATGAGTAATCTGGAACCTTATCTCAAAAATGAGGGTGTCAGCTTGGCTCCCGTTTTGAAAGGTGAAACCGAATCGGTTCAGGATTTTGCATTGACAACCTATGGATGGGGGAATCACGGGATCCGCACGGAAAATCTGAGGTATATACGTTACAATGATGATTCGGAAGAATTTTATGACCACCGGACCGATCCGAATGAATGGTATAACCTGGCACAAAAAAACGAGGGAGCAGATGAGATACAAACA
>JBEPWX010000257.1:0-5373 GCA_041642235.1 Mariniphaga sp. | reverse complement strand
TGTATTGTGATGTAATATTGTGATAAGCACGCGAAGCAAAGGTGTTCTTTTTTGTAGAACACCCCTGATAAAGCGGTAAAAGGAGCAACAATCCGGCTATATGTAGTAAGTATCGCTTCAAAAATAATTTCTGATCACTTTAGGATTAAACTCCATTTTTGGCATAATATTGTAATGGCATCTTTATTTTATAAAGAAGGCAAAGGAAATAAAAAAAATACATTTTTCATCCTCTTATATTCGCCTGATGTGGGGTTTTATATTTGTTGAAATAACAGCTGGGTTTATACCCCTATCTGTCCAATCCGGGTATAAATGAATTTATTTCCTGGTGATATTTACTTTTTTTGTAGGTGCACGTTGAATATTTCGTAAATGCAATTGATGCATTACATTTTTAGCAACTTCGGCAAAGGCCATTCCGGTAACTGAATCTGCATTTGATGCAGAGGGTACTCCTGCATCGCCGCCTTCGCGGATACTTTGTACGATGGGTATCTGCCCGAGTAAATTTAACCCAAGTTTATCGGCAAGTGTTTTACCCCCATCTTTTCCAAAAATATAGTATTTGTTTTCAGGCAACTCAGCAGGAGTAAACCACGACATATTTTCTACCAGCCCCAATACCGGAACATCGATAGATTTGCTTTGGAACATGCTGGTTCCCCGAATTACATCAGCAAGTGCAACTTCCTGCGGAGTGGTTACTATAACAGCTCCCGTAACAGGAAGTGTTTGCACCATTGTGAGGTGAATATCACTGGTCCCGGGGGGCAGATCAATAAGCATATAGTCAAGCTCTCCCCAAAGGGCATCCATGATTAATTGTTTTAATGCATTTGAAGCCATAGGGCCCCGCCAGATGATTGCACTTTCTGGTTCAACAAAAAAACCAATTGACAGAAATTTAACACCAAATTTATCTACAGGCACAATCATATCGCGACCATTAACATTTTCACCAACAGGTCGTTCGTTTTCTGTACCAAACATTTTAGGAATGGAAGGTCCAAAAATATCCGCATCAATCAATCCTACACGTGCACCTGAATTTGCCAATGCCACTGCCAGATTCACAGCAACAGTTGATTTTCCAACACCACCTTTCCCAGATGCAATTGCTACTATATTCTTAACCCCTGGCAAAACAGGACGTTCCATATCATGCAAAAATTTAACCGTGATATTATTTTCAATCTCAACCTGGTCACCCAGATAAGATTTAATGGCTGCTTCACAAGCTAATACCAAATCTTCGATGTTCGGATCATTGCTTTTTTGAAAAACGAGTGAAAAACTTACCCGCTGACCTGCAATACGTATTTCCTGAACCATATCCATGGTTACCACATCCTCCTGGCTGTTTGGATATTTTACCGTCCTTAAAACATCAGTAACATCTTTGGGAACTATCATTTTTCGCGGTGCATTCATATCGTTTATATTTTTAATATTCTATGCAAAACTAAAAAATATCTTTTGGTATTTTTAATTTTAAGAAAATCTTAGTTCATTGCGAAAAATTCCTGATCCTGGTTTTACCTTATTAACTCGGATCAAAACCAGTAAAAATTGAAAGTTGCCATCAATGAAGATTTTATTAGAAAATGAAAGAATACATGAAAGATAACCAGCTTGAAAATATTTTCTCAGAAGAAACGCTCTGGAAGAAAATTAAAAATTTTTCAAAGTCCGCCGGAATAAAAGTGGTATATGCAGCTTTGTTATTATACTATGTAATGAGTGACACGAAAGTAGGATTAAAAACAAAAATATCAATTGCTGCTGCATTGGGGTATTTTATACTTCCCACTGATGCCATTTTTGACTTAACTCCATTGATAGGTTATACAGATGACTTAGGGGTTTTAATTTTTATGCTTACCCAGGTTGCGTCAAATATTACTGCCGAAGTAAGAGAGAATGCACGAAAGAAATTATCCGAATGGTTTGGGGAAATTGATACAAACGAGTTGCAGGAGCTGGAGAAACACATTATTTAATCTCCTGTAGTTGACTTCCGGCTGGTTTTATTTTACCTTTGGCCCCCAAAATCTGGAAAATGATTGACTTTTCAATGCTACAGTGGCTGCTTCTTTTTTTCTGCGCCATGCTCATCGGATTGTCGAAGGTAGGCGTACCCGGCGTCTCCCTCTTTGTTGTACCTGTTCTGGCTATTATTTTTGGAGGCAAGGCTTCTACAGGTATTTTATTGCCAATACTTATGATGGCCGATTTGTTTGGGGTTGGATATTATCATCGACATGCCCACTGGAATTATCTCTGGAAATTACTTCCCTGGGCAGTTGCCGGAGTAGGAATTGCCCTATGGGTTGGAGAAGTGGTTAATGATGAGTGGTTTAAAAACCTCATTGCAATAATGGTTTTTATCAGTATCGGGCTAATGCTTTGGAAAGATCGCAAATCAGGCAGCAATTTTTTTCCCGACACCTGGTGGTTTGCAGCAACAATGGGTATACTGGGTGGATTTGCCACTATGATAGGAAATGTTGCTGGTCCTATATTTGCTATTTACCTTCTGGCAATGCATCTGCCTAAAAATAATTTTATTGGCACGGGGGCATGGTTTTTTCTTATCATCAATATTTTTAAGTTTCCCTTACATATTTTTGTTTGGGAAACCATAAACTGGCAGGTGTTAAAGCTCGATTTGATCCTCTTTCCCGGAATCGCAGCTGGCGCCTTACTTGGTGTTTGGCTGGTAAAAAAAATTCCCGAAAAGGCATACCGATCATTTGTAATTATTATAACAGCATTGTCGGCATTCCTTCTTTTGATTTAAAGATTATGCAGCAGTAAAAAAGGTTTGGTTTTGTTACATTTGTACAACAACTTACATAACCATGCAGCTAAAAATTTCCTGAAAATATGGAACCACTTATTAATTATTTTATTGACATAAAAGCAGAGAAAATTCTGGACACAGGAACCGGAGAAGGAGGATTTATACCTGTTTTAATGCAAACTTTCCCCGGGGCAGAAATTACCGGGATTGATCCTAATATTGAATCGCTGGAGATAGCCAGACGACATTTCCCTGAAGTTACCTTTCAGGAGATGGGAGCAGAAAAGCTTTATTTTAGTGATAATACATTCGATGTTGTTAACATTTCAATGGCTTTGCACCATCTTCCCAGGATCAAGAAATCGCTGAAGGAAATAAAAAGGGTAGTAAAACCTGGTGGCTTTATTATTATAAATGAACCCATCAGTGATAATTTGAATCCGGCACAGGAAGTTCATAAGATGTACCATCATTTTCGCAGCCAGATTGACCGGCTGTCAGGAACATTCCACAGAAAAACCTTCACCAGAAAGGAAATACTGCAAATGTTAAAAAATGCCGAACTGCCGGTTCAATTTTATTTTGAACAACGAAATAATACAAACCTGGCAGAATTTGAGGGAGAACTAAATCTGCGTGTGGATAAAATGAACCAGATGCTTGAAAAAATTAAAGGACGTCCCGAATATGACCTTTTGCAGCCACAGGTTGAAGAATTTAGAATAAAATCATTAAAATGGGGATTTCAGCCGGCTACCAATATGGTTATTGTCATTCGAAAGATTATTCTTTCAACATAAAAACAGGAACTAGTCATTTAACCTTTCAGGGCTTCTGCTCCGCTTACAATCTCTAAAATTTCACTTGTAATAGATGCCTGTCTGACTTTATTGTACTGTAGTGTAAGATCATGAAGCAATTCTGTGGCATTATCGGTAGCCTGATGCATGGCTGTCATCCTTGCACCGTGCTCTGCTGCATTTGAATCGAGCATTGCCTTATAAAATTGTATTTTTAAGCTTTTTGGAATAAGTTCATGAACAATGTATTCTTTCGAAGGTTCAAAAATGTAATCGTAATACTGTGAATCTCTGCTATCTTGTTCCATTTCCACAGGAAGAAATTGTTCTGCAGCGTTTTGTTGTACAGCAGCATTTAAGAACTGATTATATACCAGTTCAACCCTGTCGTATCTTCCGGATGTAAATTCTTGCATGATTTCTTCTGCCATATGATATACATTTTTATAATCGAGATTTTCATATAAATCATGATGGCTTTCTACCACGTTCATTCCCCGAATTTTTACCTGCCTTTCACCCTGTTTCCCTATGCATAAAAAATCAACTTCTCCCAATTGGTATTGCAGGCTGTATTTATTATGTACCAGTTCAACTGCTTTTTTTGCAATATTCAGATTAAAACTACCACATAATCCCCGGTTTGAAGAAATCAATACTATCAAAATCTTTTCAGGTTCACGTGAGCGTGTATATAAAGAATCGCTGACATCATCCTGCAGGCTGGAACTTATAGATAAAAGAATCTGATGCAATTTATCAGCATAAGGTCTTATTTGTAAAATAGCATCCTGTGCTCTCTTCAGCTTGGCTGCCGAAACCATTTTCATTGCACTTGTAACCTGTCTGGTTGTTTTTATCGATGCAATGCGTGTGCGTATTTCCTTTAATCCTGCCATTAAATTCTATTGAATTTTCTGTTCTTTCGTAAATTTAGCAGCAATTTCGTAGGCAACACTGGTTATAACCTTTTCGATGCTGTCATCGAAATTACCATTACGGATTGAATCAAGAACATCGCGGTGTTCCATTTCCATTAGTTCCAGAAATCCTGCTTCAAAATCCTTCACCTTATCTGTCGGTACTTTTCTCAACAACTCTTTAACTCCGCAATAAATAATTGCCACCTGATGTTCCACCTTCACAGGAGAATATTGTTTTTGTTTTAAAATTTCCATATTCTTTCTCCCTTTATCGAGCACGCTCATGGTGGCTGCATCAAGGTCAGAACCAAATTTGGAAAAAGCTTCCAATTCACGATATTGTGCCTGGTCAAGCTTCAAGGTCCCTGCAATTTTTTTCATTGGTTTAATCTGGGCATTCCCACCCACACGTGAAACCGATATACCTACATTGATTGCCGGCCTAAACCCTGAATTAAACAGGTTTGAATCGAGGAAAATCTGCCCGTCGGTTATAGATATTACATTTGTTGGAATATATGCCGAAACATCACCTGCCTGAGTTTCAATAATAGGAAGTGCAGTAAGCGAGCCTCCTCCTTTTACTTTCGATTTTAATCCTTCTGGCAGGTCATTCATTTTAGCGGCTATTTCATCCGAATCAATTATTTTTGCCGCGCGCTCAAGCAAACGGGAGTGCAGATAAAAAACATCACCCGGATATGCTTCTCTACCGGGAGGCCTTCGCAGCAAGAGGGACACCTCGCGGTAAGAAACCGCCTGTTTTGATAAATCATCAAGTATAATAAGGGCGTCGCGGCCTGTGTCGCGAAAATATTCTCCGATAGCCATTCCGGCATATGGT
>JBEPWX010000256.1:0-5374 GCA_041642235.1 Mariniphaga sp. | reverse complement strand
TCTTTTTTTAAGGGATAATATGGAATTCCCATATGTCCGGTTCGATATGTTTGGTGCTGCCAATTATACCGGTCTGATTGCAACATTTATTTTGATTGCATTATTTGCCACCTCAAATGATTGGGCACTTCAAAAGCTCGGAATAAAACGATGGAAGCTTGTGCAACGCTGGAATTATTTGTTGTTTTTCATGGTTGGGCTTCATGGCATTTTATATCAAACTATTGAAAAAAGAGTTGCTTTGTTAGTTTTCATATTTGTTGGTATTTTAGCAACTGTTTTATTTTTCCGGTTTTTTTGGTTTTCTTTCTCCAAAGCGGTTGTAATTTATATATCATGAGCTGCTTTTTACATATTGTAAAGTCTTTACTAAAAAATTTAAAGATATTAACTAGTTAAAAATGAATTGGAATGGATAAATTATATGATGTACTGGTAGTTGGTGAGTTAAATGTTGATTTAATTTTGGATGAAATTGAGAAATTCCCGGAAGTAGGAAAAGAAGTTCTGGCGCAAAGAATGACCCTTACTTTAGGTAGTTCATCAGCTATTTTTGCCAGTAATATCTCAAGCTTGGGTGCACGTGTTGCCTACATTGGAAAAATAGGAAAGGATAAATTCGGGGAGGTTGTTTTGGAAAGCCTTCAAAAAAATAAAGTTGATATTTCGTTGATTAAAGTTGATGAAAACCTTGGAACAGGAGCAACCGTAATTTTAAATGTTGATGAAGACAGGGCAAATACCACCTATCCGGGTGCCATGGATCATCTGACTTTGGATGATATTTCAGATGATGACTTGAAAAAAGCCAGACATCTTCATTTTTCTTCTTACTTTTTGCAACCTGGAATGTGGGGCAGCTTAGGAAAGTTATTCAGAAAAGCTAAAAGTCTGGGCTTAACAACATCATTTGATATGCAATGGGATCCCAATGAAACCTGGATGCTGGATATTGAAGATGTATTGCCTCATGTTGATGTTTTTCTTCCCAATGAAACAGAATTAAAGTTATTAACGGGTAAAGAGAACCTGAACGATGCTATTCAATCTGTGAGTAGTTTTGTACATATTCTGGTTGTCAAGAGAGGCAATCAGGGATCCCTGGTGTTTTACAAAGATCAGCTTACAGAGCTGCCTGCCTTCCTGAATAAGAATGTTGTGGATGCAATAGGTGCAGGTGATAGTTTTAATGCCGGTTTTATTTATAAATTTATAACCGGACAGCCTGTTTCTGAATGTCAGAAATATGGTAACCTCACAGGTGCAATATCTACAACTGCTGCCGGAGGAACTACAGCATTCCAGGATTATGAACAATTTCAGAAAACGGCAAAGGAACGGTTTGGGGTGGAATTGTGAAATTTTTAATTAACACTAATAATATGAAATCTTCTTTTATTTTTTCTGGTCTCGTATTTATCGCAGGAATGACGGGAATTGGTTTAACAAACAGTACAGACAAAAATCCTGCTGCACCTGCAAACCAGGTAGAAATTCCCAGGATTGATTTTGTTGAGATGCTGGAACCTCAACCACATGAGCATGATCCTGCTGTAATTTGGTTCGATGATTTTTCTTCAGAAAAGAAATATATGGACGGGACAGGTGAAATTGATTACGGTATGGATTTTGGAACCAGCGGAGGCTCAATGGATGCCGGATTTAATAAAGGGGATGTTACCGGAAGGGGAAACCGGAAAGTTGCATTTGGTGATTTTCCCGGGAATGTTAAAAAGGTAAGGGAAGATGAACAATTCGACGAAGTTTATTGGCGCGTTTATGTAAAACATGAACATGGATGGGAAGGCAGACCGGCGAAAATGTCAAGGGCAACAAGTATTGTATCATCAAACTGGCAGCAGGCAATGATTGCGCATGTCTGGAGTGGACCGGAAAATTCGCTGACCCTTGATCCTGCAAGCGGGGTTGAAGGGCAGACAGATGTTATTGCCACCCGGAAATACAATGATTTCGATAAATTAACGTGGCTTGGAAACCGGCCTGCTTCCGATTATCAGATAACAGCAACCGAGGAAAGCGGACACTGGGTTCTGGTAGAATCAAGAGCTAAATTAAATACACCCGGCAAAAACGATGGTATTAATCAACTTTGGATCGACGGGCGGCTTGAGGCGGAACGTACAAATTTAAACTTCAGGGGGAGTTATACCGATCATGGTATTAATGCAGTTTTCCTTGAATCATACTGGAATAAAGGTTCTCATAAAACTCAGTCACGTTGGTTCGATAATTTTGTTGTTTCAACAAAACCTATTGGGCCTGTTTATTGCCCGGCAAATCCCGTTCTTCATAAGAATCCTTATCATGGACCAGGAAAGTTGGATGAATGGGAAGTGGAACTGTCATCAGATTATAACGGAAACAATGTGGTTTTCAAATCAAAAACATTGAAGGGGATAGAACAGGTTACAATCAGTAAAAAATCAGGTAAATTTCTTGGCTCACTGAGAGAAAAATCTTCTCTTAATCCGGGACAGGTTTATTATTGTCGGGTTCGCCAGAAAAGTTCAACCGGGGATTGGTCGGACTGGAGCAGATGGCACCAGGGATTTACAGTTAAATAATCGGTTTCTGGTGAAATAAATTTTTAAAATTAAGTAAATCAAACTAACTTATGGCAGATTTAATTTTTTAATATCAATACAATGAAAAGAATACGGAAAAATTTAAACAGATGGTTTCAGGTTCTGTTAATTGCTGCATTTTCGCTTATCGCGAAGCATGCATTACCTCAAAATGGTGATTTAAAGCTTCTGGATTGGCAGCCTAAAAGCCAAATGATAGTTAAGGAAACAAAAATAATTAAGCCCAAATTTCCGGTTATTGATATTCATAATCATTTAAGGGATCTCAGGAAAGCGGAGCATTATCTGGAGGAAATGGATAAAGCAGGAGTATGGATAACCATTGGATTAGACGGGCTTTCTAAGGATGATTTTTATAAAAAACACCTTGAAGCATCCCATAGTGTTTCTAAAGAACGGTTTCATATTTATTTTTCACCTGATTTCAGTAAAATAGAGGAACCCGATTTTGGAATCAAAGAAGCACAGAAACTTGAAGAAGCTGTAAAAATGGGAATACGTGGCTTAAAAATTTATAAAAGCCTCGGCCTTGGTTTCAAGGATAAAGATGGTGAATACATTCGTGTTGATGATCCACGTATAGACCCCATCTGGGCTAAATGTGGAGAATTGGGAATACCGGTAATGATACATGTTTCGGATCCTAAGGCATTTCATGCGGGCCCGGTAGACAAATACAATGAAAGGTATGATGAGCTTGCTCTGCGACCGGAGTGGTCCTTCTATGGTGATGAATTTCCTTCGAAGGATGAAATACTGGAACAAAGAAACAGGGTGTTTGAACGGCATCCAAATACAATTTTTATTGGTGCTCATATGGGTAATCTTCCCGAAGAACTGGGGCGTGTTTCGATGTGGTTGGATAAATATCCAAATTTTTATGTTGATATTAATGCGCGTATTAGTGAAATGGGACGACAGCCATACACTGCCAGAAGATTTATGATAAAATACCAGGACAGAATTTTGTTTGGAACAGATACTCCTCCTGATGCTGAGGCTTATCGGGTCTATTACCGTTTTCTGGAAACTGACGATGAATATTTTGATCCTACACCAGCTCATAAACAACAGGGAAGATGGATGATTTATGGCCTTTATCTGCCAGATGAAGTTCTGGAGAAAGTTTACAATAAAAATGCCCTAAAAATTATGGGTATGTACAAAGGTGTTTATTAATCAAAATAACAGAATTAATCAATAAAACGAATATCAATGGATAAGAATAGGAACAATAACCGGAGAGACTTTTTAAAAAAAACAGGTGTATTAGGTTTGGGAATTGTTGGAGCAGGTGGTGTAATAAATGCTTCAGATCAGGAAAATGTTGACAAGAAAAAACATAAACAGACCTTCAATATGTCGGGTTATGCAGCTCCAAAACTTGATGTTGTAAGGGTAGCTGTAATAGGTCTTGGAAACCGGGGGTCAGGAACGGTGAGACGTCTTGCAAGTATTGAAGGGGTGGAAGTTAAAGCTCTTTGTGATTTGGAAGCTGACCGGGTTACAAAAGCCATTGATTCTATCAGGCACCTGGGACATAAACCAGATTCTTATTCGGGAGATAAAAATGCCTGGAAGAAAGTATGTGAAAGAAACGATATCGATTTGGTGGCAGTCGTTACTCCGTGGCATTTACATACTCCCATGTGTGTTTTTGCAATGGAACATGATAAACATGCCTATACTGAATTGCCTGCAGCTCAAACTGTAGATGAATGCTGGCAGTTGGTAGAAACCTCAGAAAAAACAAAAAAACATTGTGTTCAGATGTCTTCAAACTGCCACGGGGGCCTGCATGCTGTTGTACTTAATATGGTGCGGGAAGGTTTTTTTGGCGAATTAATACATGCCGAAGGAGCTTATATACATGATCTTTTAATGCGCTATCTTTTTAATAAAGAAATGTACCATAATATGTGGAGATTAAAAGAAAATACAGGAAGAAATGGCAGCCTGTATCCACAACATGGACTGGTGCCCATTATGCAAATGATGGACATTAATTATGGCGACAGGATGGTGTATTTGGCATCTATTTCAACCGATGATTTTACAATGGGTGAAGCAGCAAAGGAACTTGCTTCGGAGGATGATTTTTTCGAACCTTATGTGGGGAAAAATTACAGGGGTAATATGAATACAACCATAATAAGAACTCAAAAAGGCCGCTCAATAATGATACAGCACGATGTTACTTCACCCCGGCCTGATGTGCGGTTTGATTTGATTAGTGGTTCTAAAGGCATATTTAAAGCCCGCCCGGGAAGAATTGCTACCAGTCACGATGGCTGGTTACCTGATGAGGAATTTAAAGCACTTGTTGAAAAATATACCCCTGAAATAAATAAAAGATTTGAGAAATTAACACAGCAGGCTGAGCAGTTAGATAAACGGGGACATTCCTATTATAGGGTTAGTCCAACAGATTGGAGATTAATTGATTGTCTCAGAAATGGATTGCCTGTTGAAATGGATGTGTATGAAGCAGCCGCCTCAAGTTCCATTATCCCGTTAAGTGAATGGTCAGTGGAAAAAAGATCAACTGTTGAAATACCTGATTTTACAAATGGTTCATGGAAAACCAATCCGAGAGGAATGGATATAAACCTTAAAAAAGGAGGAGGAACTACAAAATTGATATAACTGTGACCTGGTTAAACATAACTTTTTCAGGTAAGTTTTGATACCATTTGATCTTTTGAGCTAGAAAGTTCAACAGTGCAAAAACGCAGGAATGAAGATGAAGGCATATAAATCCGGGCTTC
>JBEPWX010000255.1:0-5387 GCA_041642235.1 Mariniphaga sp. | reverse complement strand
GAATTTTGGAATGCGATATTCACAAAAACGCATGAACAAAATTCATTGTGAGTTCCATCCGACCATTAAAAATAAATTTTGTACGGATGAAATTAGTTTAATATGTTTTATCAAAAAGCACAAGATAATTATATTTCTTTTGGAACAACAAAAGGTTCTCTGTAATTTCGTGACAACAATTCATTTGCTTCTGGATCATTAATGAATTGTTCTGCAGTTCCGTCAAATTTTAATTCTCTTCCTCCCAGCCTGTATGATATATTTGCCAGGTGTACAAGGGAAGCTGAATAATGGCCTCCCAGGATAGGATTTATTAAATCTTCTTCTTTGCCTGAGCGTATTACTTCAATTAAATTACTGAAGGTATTTGGTCGATCTGAAGTTTGTTCAGATTGATTTTCTTTGCTAATACCAGCTCCGGCAAAAGGTTCAGTTTCCCAATTTCGAAAAGCTTTCCAATCACCTGAATACTCCAGATATCCCTCCGATCCATAAAGGATATTTCCTGTTTTAATCTTATTGTCTCCTTCTGTATTGGTATATCTTCCCCGTGTATCGAAAACATACATTTTTCCATCCCTGTATTTGAAAACGCAAATTTGGGTATTTGGAGTTTCCTGGAACGTTTTATCATCGCCATATGTTTCCACACCACCATAAGCTTTGGTTCCGGGAATTCCTTTATAAGCCTGGCTGAAACCATAGATGTCACCAGTAGAAAATACTGAAACCGGGTGTTCATTTTTTTGGAGTGCTGTACGCCCTATATGTAATGCATGCGGACCAGTATTACCTGTATCGCCATTGCCTGTATCCCAGTACCAGTGCCAGCAATAATGACTTCTTTTTTCATTATATGGCCTGTATTGGGCTGGCCCTAACCACATGTCATAATGGAAGCCGGAAGGAGGTGTACTGTCTTCTGCCATTCCATACGAATCACGCCGGTGCAGGCATAACCCACGAGCCATATATACATCACCAATTCCCCCATTATGAAGAAAATCCATGGCTTCACCAGCAGGCACACTCGAATTGTGTTGAATATGTACCTTGTATTTAATACCTGCTTCCACCATCTTTCTTCCTTCAAAAATATTATGAGAAACCGGCTTCTCTACCAAAACATGTTTTCCTGCCTGGCAGGCCCATATAGTTGCAAGAGAATGCCAATGATTCGGTGTTACAATGGAAACGACATCGATTTCCTTGTCTTCATAAACTTTCCGTAAATCCCATTCTGTTTTAGGTTTACTGTTGGTTTTTTCATATACCGTTTTGGAACGCGAATCAAAAAGCCTTTCGTCAGGATCACAAAGTGTTTTTATTACCACATTATGGCTGTCTTTAAGACTGCACCATCTGTTTATATGAACATTCCCCTGGTTCCGGATGCCAATAACACCCACATGTATACGTTCATTGGCACCTATAATTCGTGCATAGGAAGCGGAACTAAAACCTAATCCGCCTATGGCAATTCCTGCTGACCCTATTGCACTTTTTTTTATGAACTCTCTTCTTTCTGTCATATTGATTAGTTTTTATGGATTATCAAACAGCGTTTTGTAAAGCTAAAAACAAAGTCCGGAAATTATTCAAATACCTTACGGGTTCGCAGCTGGCGGGTGATACCTCAATATCACAATACCCCCGGTATCCTGCTTTACTTAGAAGGCTAAAAAGTTCACGCCATGGATAATCGGTTGACAAGTCACGCAAATGAACACATCCTATCCGGTCTTTAACCATATTGAACTGAGTTTCAAGCCCCATTCCTTCATAGCCTTTTGGAAGATTTTCCCCTGTGAAATCGCTTTGGGAGCAATTCCAGATAACATACACATGGGGGTTATCAGCATAATCTAAAATTTGTTTTATAACAGGTATATTTGAGGTACCCTGCCCATGCTCTTCCAGACGCACCTGAACCCCAAGATTATGGCCCACCTTTGCACATTCGGAAACCGATTTTCCTATTTGTTCCAGTATCTGTTCTCTATTATTGTCTCCCTCTGCGGGCACTGCATTTGGGAATACCCGAATACCTTCTGCACCAACATCTGCGGCTAACTGAAGATACTCTTTTGTGCCCTCAATATTTTTTCTCAATTCAGTTTGATCTGTATGATGATATGAAAATGCACTTGCCAGACTTATAGCTAAATTTGCATCAGCAAAACGTTTTTTAATTTCATTCCGTTGCTGTTTGTTCATACTTGTTTCCACCCCATGTTTGTGGGTAGTCCGAAGTTCCACATGTTCAAGATTTGTTTCATGCAAATTTTCAATAATTGTTTTTACATCCCATGCTGAGCCAATCAGATAGGTCATAAGCCCTAGCTTGAGTGGGTTTTTATTTGGTACAAATGAATTTTGTTCAGTTAATAATCCGGAATTGGTTTTAAATCCTGGAAGTACAATTGCCGTGGCAGAAGCTGCTGCTGTATTTATAAAATTTCTTCTGGAAAATTTTGGTTTCATATTTGGTCATTTTTAAAATCTATTGTTATTCTTTTCTCAAATATAGTACAAATCAGGTATTTGATTTATTTTCTGCCATGAAAAAACGATTCTTTATTTTGACATTCCCTGTTATGGATTTTTCTCCACTATTTCTTTTATCGATTTGGATAATTTATTTACTATTTCCGGATACTGATTGTAAAGATTATACTGTTCCGATATATCATCATTCAGGTTGTAAAGCTGCCCTTTGGGGCCATTTTCTGCAGGGGTAAGCCGTGCCGGATGTGAAAATCCCCCGGAGCCCAGTCCTTCTATGTACTTCCATTTTCCCTGCCGGATACTGTACAATCCTCCTGATGAATGGTGAATCATTGAATGACGAATGGGATCGTTCGACTTTTCATCCAATACTTTCCAGAAGCTATAACTATCTTCACCCTGGTTTTCTCCCGGTTTTTGTCCTGTCATATCGCAAAACGTGGCAAAAAAGTCAGTAAGACTTATCAGATGTGGATACTGAAAGGACTTTTTTATTTTCGCCGGCCACGAAATAATCAAGGGAACCCGATGTCCTCCATCCCAGATATCACCTTTTTGCCCCTTTCGGCCCTGGTTGGAATCGTGGGCAAACAGTTCTATTTCTTCCCGGGGCCAGTAACCACCGTTGTCGGTTGAAAAAACAAGCATTGTATTCTCATAGATTCCATTTCGCACAAGGGCATTCTTAATCTGTTTAACGGCATCATCAATATTCAATATGAAATCACCATATAAACCGACTGATGATGTCCCTTTAAATTCTTTTGCAGGCATCCATGGAGTATGCGGCCCTGTCAGAGGCATGTATAAAAAGAAAGGATTCTTCGGGTTCTCTTTTGCCTGGTTGTCGATAAAAGCTACTCCTTCCTTTACAATTTCAGAATGACATTCTTCGATACGAAACGAACGGGACATTTCACCCTGCCGCCACCAAACACCTTTTTCCCAGTAAACAGCCTGGTTGTCGGTATGCTTTTTATCCCAGGCATATTCCGTATCCTTTAGCCGGGTAGGGTAGTGGTCAGTTGTTAAAATTATATTGGTGTCAACTACCTGATGGTTTCGCAGAAACACGTAAGGCGGAATATCAAGCGATGCCGGATGAATGAACGAGTAATTAAATCCATAATCATTAGGTCCACCGGTTATTTTTTTGCTGAAATCCACATTGGTGTAACCTGATGTTTTATCTAAGACCGGTTCTCCCGAATCTTTTGTTTGCCAGCCTAGTCCCAGATGCCATTTACCAATACATGCTGTAGTGTAACCCGCTTTTTGAAGTACAGATGGTAAAGTTTCCCTCTCCGGTTCAATAACTGGTTTGTGGAAGCCCCAGATTCCATAGGCTCCGTTTTCTGAACGGAAAGCATACCTTCCGGTTAACAATCCGTAACGCGATGGTGTACATACCGATGCACTGGCGTGAGCTTCAGTAAAGGTAACCCCTTCAGCTATAAGTTTATCTATCGAAGGTGTTTCCGTTTGTGCCATCCGATTCAGGGCACTAACATCACCATATCCCATATCATCGGCAAAAATAAATACAATATTGGGTCTCTCCTGAGCTTCGGCTGGTGAAAAGCAGAAAGTAGCTGCTACAAAGGGTAAGGATTTCAGGAAAGGATTGATTTTCATTTCAATTTTGAATTATTGCAGGTACAATTTATACAAAATTAAACAAAAGAAAAAAAGAAAAACTGCAGGGATTGGATTTACAATCCTGATACTGCAGCTTTTTTACTATTTTTTTTCTGAATGATGCTCTAAGGTCATTTAGACTTACAACTCATCATTGTCTGTGAAAAAGTGTTTTCAATACCAAAGTGCAACAGAGGCATATCTGTTATTACATCATTTTTTTGGCTTTCTCCTGAGCCTTTTTCATTACTGATTCTATAGAAACAGGCTTTCCTCCGTTTAATTTACTTTCATCTGCAGCTGCCATAAATGCAAACACTTCCAACGTTGATTCAGGTGCCAGCGGCACTTTACCTGTTCGGAAATATTCAATGATTTCCACCAGCATAGGATCGTAGCCCACCAAAATAGGAACTTTTTCTTCAATGCCTTTATCTCCGTAAACTGTACCGCCAAATCCACCCTTTCCTCCTTTGGGAGTTGCATTAAAGATTCCTATTCTTTCATCATTCCATCTGCCAATAACTGTGTCAGCAACTGAAGTGTTAATACGCGTAACTTCTTTACAACCGTTCCCCATTAGAGTAAACAGTGCTTCAATCCCATGGATTCCGTAGAATGCCATGTCCAAATGGCCGGGAGCTGCACCTGCAGGGCAAAAGATGGTAGCAGACAATACTTTTCCTACACTTTCCTTCCCGTTTGCAATTTCAAGAGTTGCAGGTGTAAACCGTGTTGTTGAACAGGAAAAAGTAGGTACATTGTATTTTTTTGAAGCTTCAAAAATAGCTATTGCACCAGCCAGTGAATTGGAAAGAGGTTTATCGATAAATACTCTTTTCCCTGCTTTAAAAACAGGAATAACTTCATCCAGATGTCTTCTTCCATCAACCGATTCGAGTAAAATGACATCTGTTTTTTCCAAAAGTTCATCTATGGAGTCTACAATTTCCACTCCCATACTGTCAAGTTTCTCTGTGAAACCTGCCAGACGGTCGATACTTGCGGACATATCGGCACTCCCTTTGGTTGGATAAGCAGCTACTACTTTAAAACCGGCAAAATCGGGATCTCCTTTTTCATTTCCCCCATTAATGGTATTTGTAAAAGCTACTACATGCGAAGTATCCAACCCTATCATTCCAATTCTTCCGCCTTTTGCTACATTATCAAACCGATTCATTGAAAATGCAGATGTGGATAGGCCTATTCCCAATCCGGTCATTGCGGATGTCCGGATA
>JBEPWX010000254.1:0-5390 GCA_041642235.1 Mariniphaga sp. | reverse complement strand
CTTAGAAAAGGAAACAACCTCACACATGAATTTACTGCCCAGGCAAGCCTCCTGGGACTTGATTTTGCTGCAGAAGGCCCGCTGTTAAAAAATTATAATGGTTCATTCCTGGTGAACTACCGTTATTCTACCCTCGGTTTATTTGAAAGAGCCGGCATACCAATTGGAGATGAAACCATTAATTTCCAGGACTTATCCTTCAATTTTTCATTACCTGCAGGAATCGCAGGCGACTTCACCCTATTTGGTTTTGGAGGCAAAAGCATTACACTTTTCAGCGGAATCCGCGATTCAATGGAATGGCTGTATGAAAAAGACCGTACAGATATTAATTTTTTCTCAAATGCAGGTGTTCTGGGATTATCACACAAAAAAAAGATAAACATCAATTCGGGCATTCATTCCACATTTGCTTTCTCTGGATTGAAAAGCGGAAGAAAAGAAGATTTCATCACTACAGATTATGGAACAGTCTTTAGTGAAAACGACCGGTTGCTGTTTATAAAAAACTCATTTTCATCCTACTTTTTCCTGAATATGAATAGTTCCCGCCTTTTAAAAGCAGGAGCAACAATTAACCTCGAACGGTTTTCTGTAGAAAACGAAAAAGCTGCCGGAACAAACCAAACAGATGTTCTTCATAGCGGAAACGCGCGTTACATGCTGCTTCAGCCTTATTTTCACTTGCAACAAAGGTTCTCTGCAATGCTTTTGCTTGATGCCGGATTGCATTTTCTTTATTCGGGTTTTAACGGAACTTTATCAACTGAACCACGAATCTCAGCGAAATGGAATTTAACCCAGAAAAGTTTCATTATGGCGGGATATGGTTTGCACAGCCAGATGCAGCATCCCGGCATCTATTTCAATTCACTGGAATCGAACCGTGAGCTTGGAATGACCAAAGCACATCATTTGATTGCAGGATATACGTGGTGGCTGAAGAAGGATTTGATCTTCAATTCAGAACTCTATTTTCAGCAACTTTTTAATGTGCCGGTTTCGGCAAACAGTAATGACAGCTTCTCAGCACTTAATTACGTTGAAACAGTTCCGGTGAAAAAGAAACTTGTAAACCGTGGAACGGGAAGAAATTACGGAGCAGATTTAAGCCTTGAGAAAACATTGGAAAAACACATCTATTTCATTCTTGCCGGAACTGCATATAATTCATTGTATACCGGATCGGACGGAGTGGAACGTAGCACCCGTTTTAATGGTAACTACAGTGGTAAAATCACTGCTGGAAAAGAGTTTGAAACTTCGGGGAAAGATGAAAGCATTAATGTGTATGGAATCAATCTTGTCGCAGTTCAGGCAGGAGGTTACAGATATACTCCCATTTTTGATTCCGTAGGGGATCAATCGAAATCTGAAGATAGAGCCGGTGAAGAAGTTTTTTCTAAAAAGCTGGATGATTTCTTCAGACTTGACCTGCGCTTATTATGGAGAAAAAACAAAACAAACTATACACGTACATTGGCACTTGATATCCGAAATGCCACCAACAGGAAAAATCCGGCCTGGTATTATTTCGATGAGGAACAGAACGCTGTGGTGATAAAATATCAATTGGGAATCATCCCTTTTTTAAGTTCTCGTATCGAGTTTTGAATAATTGCATTCCGGACAGTTCCATTAAAAACAAAAATAGTATTTTTAGATGCACGTTATTTCATTAATTAAGAAAACATTCGAATCAAAATGAAACACATAAACGAATTTCTTTTTTTCATACTTCTGCTCATAGTTGCAGGTTGTGACAAAGAAAATGAAGAGCCGGACCTGTCCAATAGCCCTGTTGTTATAAATGAACTACTGCCTGTAAACAACAATATAGCTGCCGATCAGAACGGACAATTCGATGATTGGATTGAATTGTATAACCAATCAGACGAAGATGTGGATCTTTCGGAATACTATCTTACCGACAGTAAGAAAAAACCGACAAGATGGAGATTTCCTGAGGGAACAATTATTACCGCAAAAGATTACCTGATTATTTGGGCCGACGGAGATACCATTCAATCAGGGTTACATACCAATTACAAATTATCATCAGAAGGAGAAAAGGTGCTGCTGTTTACTCCTGATGTGCATTTAATTGATGAAGTTGAATTTCCAGCAACAAATTTACAGCAATCATGGGCCAGAATACCAGACGGAACAGGAGATTTTCAATGGTCCACTCCCACCTTCAACGCAGCAAACGATTAAATGGTAATTTATCTGTTCTGATACTGTTGCTCGTAATATTTTTGGTAATCGCCTGAGGTGACTCCCTCCAGCCATTCGGTATTATCCATGTACCAGTCAATGGTTTTTTCTATCCCTTCCTCAAATTGCAGGGACGGCTCCCAACCCAATTCATTTTTTATTTTGGTAGCATCAATGGCATATCGCAGATCATGTCCTGCACGGTCCTTAACAAAAGTAATCAGCTTCTCTGAATCTCCTTCGGCACGTCCGAGCTTTTTATCCATCACCCGGCAAATTACCCTGATTAAATCAATATTTTTCCATTCGTTAAAGCCCCCTATATTATATGTTTCTCCTACCTTCCCTTTATGAAAAACCACATCGATGGCCGCTGCATGATCCTCCACCCACAACCAGTCTCGTATATTCTCACCCTTACCGTATACTGGAAGGGGCTTGTTACATTTTATATTATGAATGAATAATGGAATTAATTTTTCCGGAAACTGGTAAGAACCATAATTATTTGAGCAGTTTGAAATAACTGCCGGCAATCTGAATGTATCATGATATGCCCTTACAAAATGGTCGGAGCTTGCTTTCGAAGCCGAATAGGGACTATGGGGATCATAACGGGTTTCTTCTGTAAACATACCTTCTTCTCCCAGTGAACCATAAACCTCATCAGTCGATATGTGATAAAACAACTTATCTTCCTTCCCTTGCCAGATATGCCTGGCCGCATTCAGCAGATTAACTGTACCTATCACATTTGTGTATACAAATTCTGTTGGATTGGCAATAGAACGGTCAACATGCGATTCGGCAGCCAGATGAATTACGGCTTCGAATTGTCTTTCTTCAAAAAGCCTGAGAATAAAACCACCGTCTACGATGTCACCTTTTACGAACTCATAATTGGTTTTGGTTTCCACATCTTTCTGATTAGCCAGGTTACCGGCATAAGTTAATTTATCCAGGTTCACAATATTATAATCAGGATATTTATTTACAAAAAGTCTGACTACATGCGATCCGATAAAACCGGCACCGCCGGTAATGAGAATTGTCTTCATTTTATTTTAATCTAAATTCAAATAATTTTTGCTATTTACAACCTCCCCGGTCCAGGTGGGGCACTGATTAATTAATTCCCCTTAATCGCTTTTCCCACTCCCAGGCTGAAAGCAATGTTTCTTCCAAACCTTTCTGTGCTTTCCAGCCCAGTTCATTATTGGCAAAGGTAGTATCGGCCCAAATTTTTTCAATATCTCCCGGACGCCGCCCTACAATTTTATATTTTAATTTTTTGCCGGTAACCTTTTCGAAACCCTTAACCATTTCCAGAACTGACACACCATTTCCAGTTCCCAGGTTAAAAATTTCAAAATTCTTTTTATTTTTTCTTTCTAGAAGTCGTTTAATAGCCACTACATGAGCTTTTGCCAAATCCACTACATTGATGAAGTCACGTATAGCTGAACCATCAGGAGTATTGTAATCATCACCAAATACTTTCAGTTCCTCACGAATTCCCGCTGCAGTTTGTGTGATAAAAGGAACCAGGTTCTGCGGGACGCCCAGAGGAAGTTCTCCAATCATTGCCGACGGATGGGCACCAACAGGATTAAAATATCGGAGCGCAATCCCACGTAATTGGGGATGGGCTGCAATGGCATCATGCAAAATATCCTCATTCACCCGCTTAGTATTACCGTAAGGTGATTCGGCATCTTTGCGCGGAGTATTTTCGGTTACAGGAAGTTTTTCCGGCTGCCCGTATACCGTACATGATGAAGAAAATACAACATTTGAAACATTGTACTTCACCTGACATTCCAACAGGTTAAGTAATGATACCAGGTTATTGCGATAATACATGAGAGGCTTTTCAATAGATTCGCCTACTGCCTTTGAAGCTGCGAAATGAATAATTGCTTCAATACCTGAGGTTCGTTTAAAATAATCATCGGTTTTATCTCTGTCTGCCAAATCAAAATTCTCAAACGAAGGCTTAATCCCCGTAATATTTTTTATACTATCGAGAACTTCAATGTTCGAATTGGAAAGATTGTCAACCACAAGGACTTCAAATCCTGATTCCTGTAATTCAACAACAGTGTGAGAACCGATATAACCTGTTCCTCCTGTAACTAAAATTTTTTTGCTCATTGTATGTGGAATTTTCGCGTAAAAGTATAAATTTATATAAAGTTAAACAGCAGAATTACAAACGAAGGTGTTTTTTAATTAAACTTCTTTCTTACTTCCGCAGATGTTTTGTTAATTTTACACTACAAATCGATTAACATGAATTTGGGTAAATACATCTATGAACTTTTACCGGAACATGATACAGTTATCATTCCGGGGTTGGGAGCCTTCATTTCAACTTATAAACCCGCGCAAATTGATGAAAAGTCGGGTGAAATGAACCCTCCTGCCAAAGAGATTGCTTTTGAGCCAAAAATAAAGAGCAATGATGGCTTACTGGCCGGCAAGATTTCTGCAGATGAAGGTATAGCACTCACGGAAGCTTACAGCCGACTGGAGCATGAACGGGAAGAAATTCTTTACCAACTGGATAGAGGAGAAGTCGTTATCCTGGAAAATTTGGGAGAGATTTCATATGGTCAGAACAGGGAAATAAAGTTCAATGCCAAGGGCAATGATAATTTACTTCTCGATGCCTATGGGCTGGAATCTGCTTCATTAAAAAATGAATCTGAAGATTTATCTGAGGATGAAACTAAACCGGAAAGCTCTTTTGAAAAGGAAAAAACAAAAGAACCATTTGAAGAGGAAGCCCCTGCAGTATATGCCGGAGCCTCATTAAAGGACGCCGGTAGTCCTCCAAAAAAAGGGAATAAAGCCTGGTGGCTTTTGCTTTTCCTGATTCCTCTGATAGCCGGTGCAATTTATATTTTCACAAAAGATACAAAAGAATCGGCGTCTACAGTTGAAGTCACTGTTGAAGAACCATCCCCGGAGAAAATTATACCACCGGCTGATACCCTGGCTACCGATACTCTTCCCTCCACGGACGAAGAACAAGTAGTTGCTTTAGAAGAAATTACCGATTCCATCGGATTTATTTCTCCTGATTCCACCAAATATTATCTTATAACAGGAAGTTTTGAAGAATTTAAAAACGCAAAAAAGTACTTTGACCGGTTAAAAAATGAAGGTAA
>JBEPWX010000253.1:0-5436 GCA_041642235.1 Mariniphaga sp. | reverse complement strand
CAGCCATTTTGATTGCTTTTTCCAAAGAGGAATGGGTTTGAGATGAAACATACGCTACCAGGTTTTGCTTTGCCCCTTTCCTGTTCGATTCAAAACCTGTAACTCTTTCGCGGGCAGCAATAACCGCAGTTAAGGCCGAAGTAGAAGCTGTATCCTGTATAACACCGCCACCAGTAAAAGATGAAGTGAATTTTTCGGGTAAATCCATCATTTTAACCAGCCAGTCAAGAACATGTGTTTCCAGTTCTGTTGCAGCCGGACTGGTAGCCCATATCATTCCCTGAACACCAAGACCTGATGATATCAGATCCCCAAGAATTGAGGGAAATGAAGTATTTGATGGAAAATAGGCGAAAAAATTGGGCGATTGCCAATGTGTAATGCCTTTCATAAGTTTATTATCCAGATCGCGCAGGACATCATCAAAAGGCACCCCTCTTTGCGGAGGATCTTCAGGTAGTGAAGCTTTTATTTCATTCGGTTTCACCTGTGCCAATACCGGATAGTTTTCAATATTTTCGTAATAATCGGCAATCCAGTCAATTACTTTTTTCCCCTGTTCCCTGAATTGGTCAGGTGAAAGATGGTATTGTTTCATATTTTTCAGCTATTATTCTTTCTCTAGCGTAAATATTACGCCTGTTACTATTTTAAAAGCAATAACGGTATTGTATAAAAAGCAATCCGGTGTTTTAATATTTTACCCTGAAATCCTCAAATTGCTCAGGTTCGGGCATTCTGTTAATTGAAACATCAGAAACTTTAGCCATCGACGGACCTGTTTTAAGGTAATCGATAAATGTATCCACATCGGTTTTATCGCCGCGGGCCATTACCATAACACGCCCATCAGGCATGTTTTTTACCCAGCCGGTAACATCCAATTCGGTTGCTTTTTTTTGTGCAAAATAGCGGAAACCTACTCCCTGAACTTTGCCGGTAATATAAATCTCAAACTGAACTGCCACTTGTTTCTCGTTTAAATTGGTCTATAACTTCAGGATTCACCAGGGCCCATATTGAATAAACCCCAACAGCGGTACCTAACGGAAAGTTCAAAAGCGAAAGTACTGAGATTATCAGTGTAAGAATCCGGGCCCATTCTTTTCGCTTAAATAGCCCAATCCCTGCAACAAGACCGGGAATGCTCATAAAAAATATGAAGCCTGCCAGTACTCTGGAAACAATGTGGAGTATAAATTGCGCCTGCTCATCCACTGCAATATCCCCGACAAAATACAGTATCGTAAAAACAAAAATCCCCATCAGGATGCCCAAAATACTTAACCCAATTTGAAGAGAAGCTACAATGTTTATATGCTTTTCCATAGCCGCTGCTTTTAAGTTTAATCAAAATTAATAAAAACACCTGCAATCAAGAACCTCAAAGTCATTTTTTAGACCAACACTATTAAATTTCCGGCAAATAAGGATCGATTTTTGAGAATTAGTAAATATTGATGTAATTTTGCACAATAAAATAAGGAATAAAAATGGATCTATTCATAATTATAGTACTGGCAGTTGTACTTGTGGCCATAGCTTTTGTGGGGCTTGCTCTCCAGATATTGGTAAAAAAGGGAGGAAAGTTTCCGAACACACATGTCGGCGGAAATTCCTATTTAATAAGACAGGGTATAACGTGTGCCAAAACCCAGGATAAGATTGAACAGGCGGAAATCAACCGAAACATTGACTTCAAAAAGATCCGGTTTACAGGAATCGTTAAATAAGACATCACCGTCTTATTTGGGAATATGTTCTTTAAAACTTTCCGAAAGGTAAATCTGGTTTTCCCCTTCCTGGTCGGCATAAATAAAATATACTTTTAGTTCGGGTATATTTTCTGCAATTTCAATCGACTTTTCCAGCCCCATAACCATAAAAGCGGTTGCAAAAGCATCGGCATCCATACAATTATCCGATAAAACGGTAGCACTCAGCAAGCTGTGTTGCACGGGATAACCCGTTTTAGGATTAATGGTATGTGCATATTTTTTTCCCTCCTCCACATAATAATTACGATAATTACCCGAAGTGGCCAAAGCATCTTCCGGAAGCAGAACTTTCGCCTGAATATCGTTGGAGGCAAAAAAAGCAGTTTCATCCGGTCTGCTGATTCCTATAGTCCAGGTGCGACCTTTTTCGTTTTCACCCCTGGCCACCACTTCACCTCCTATTTCCACCATGTAATTCTCACACCCTTTTTCAGCAAGAAAAGCTCCAATTAAGTCGCAGGTGTATCCTTTGGCCACAGCACTCATATCAAGTTTCATGTGCGGGCTCTCCTTAATAATTTCCCCATCTTCCAGCCTGACTTTTCGAAAACCGGTTATTTTCTTCAGGCTGTCTATTTTTTCAGGTGTCATCTTCCTTCTTTGTTCAGGGCCAAAACCCCAGGCATTTACCATTGGCCCTGCTGTTATATCAAATGCACCGTTGGTAATTTCCGATATCTCCATTGACCTGGTAAAACATTGTATAAACAATTCATCCGGTTCTACCGGCTGGTTGTTATTTATTCTCGAAATAACAGATGTAGAGTCGAACGTGGAAAATATCCTGTTGTACGCTGCCAGTTTCTTTTTTATCTCCAGGTGCAAATCCTTTCCATCGGGGCTTTCATAGATAATGTGGTAAATAGTGCCATACACAAAGCCTTCGTTGTAAACATAGGCTGAGGGCTTTTGGCATCCTGTAAAACTCAAAAGCACAAGAAAAAAAACAAGTAACCTGAATTTCATCTGAATCAATGGTATTAAATGTTTTGTTTTATAATGACAGAAAATTCATATATGCCATCCCTGGCCCAATGGAACCTGCCCGCCAATGTCATTCAGACGGGCTCGCATGGGGAAATTTATCCCTATTCATTTGTATTCTTCTGTCAATGCTCATTTCATTCCATCCTATTTTAAACAGAGGCCGAAATTAAGAAAATGTTTTGGAAAGGAAATCATGCCCATTTTTTGGCACCAGTTATTTAATGCCCGGTAAAAGTTATACGATTGTGAGGTTGCCAGGTAATAAATGGAGGCTGCTTCAATCTCACAGAACTGCTCATAAGTTGATAAACCGGTCAATTAAATGCAGGGAAAACAGGTATCTTCCGGTAAGTGTTGTGAAAAATTGACAAACAAACCTCTTTTTTCGACGCAGCCCGGGAAGCAGTATAAAAAGGAGTTAAATTAGTTTCAGCTGAAATAAAAATAATGAGAAAACAGATAGCCATGCAAATACAGAGATTCCATTATTCCTATACACCAAAAACAGACATGGGCCAGATTAAATTCAATTGCAACTGGAATTGGTCTGTACAAAATATATTCTATAAAATAGCGAACAGGCATATATATACATATCCGGAAAGCGGTTACTGCACATCTCCGACGGGATTACATCTTATTATTAATTTGAATTGTTTCCCTCTCGCCCACTCCGTTAATTCAGTAAAAAATTGGATAATCCGGGCCGGCAGTTCCGTCCGGTAAGGAAAGGATGAGTTGAAATGCAGCGAATATTAATGTCTTCAGTTTGATGATAATTCAATACGAAAAAAAAGAATATCTGGTGAAATTGTTGAAAAAACACCCTCTCTGCAAGTGATACTGCAGGTACAATATGGTTGTTCATGAAAAAGCAGCCTATCCTGGATACCGCGATTTTCAATACCTGTTCACCCTTGAGTTCAGCTGCTGGTAACCAATGAGGCGGTCGTACCGACCTGTAAGTTCGCGGTAATAGACAAAAATCTGGTAATCGTTTTCAGTTTCCCAGAAACTGCCCTCCAGGGCAGTATGATCAGCCTCAGCAGAACCATCAGGTACCCACACATAAATGTAATTGTAATACCCCTGCTTTAAAAGCATGGTCAGTTCATAAGCCCCGGTATCGAAATTCCAGGTCATTTCGTTACTTTTATTGGCATTCCAGTTGTTCAGCTCTCCAAATACATTGACTGTCCCCCCCAGAAGAATTGATTCGAGAGGTAAAGTAAAGTGGATAAAGGTATAATCGCATTCAGTATCGCAATCCTCCACTTCCCTATCCTGGCTTTCAACTGCATATTTTCCGTTCATTTCCTCATAGGGAAAATAAGGCCTGTTTACACGTACCTCATCCGGCATCAGTGTTTTATGGTAATAAGGACGATGAAATTCTGTTGACAACGTATTTTCTCCATTTACACGATTAGAACGGTTATCAAAATAACGGAATTCATTTCCGGCTGCAAAAATATTCTCCCGGTTGTAATCATAAACCAGTGATCGTTCGCGCACAAACAACGGTTCAAGATTTTTAATGGCATTGTCCCATCTGTTGTTTTGCTGAATAACCACTTTAACTTCCTCACGCGGGTTTATAATATTCAATTTGTCATGAAAAATTGTAAAATCCACTTCCTGGTTTTCCCCTTTAAAGGCATCAAGTGTAGCCCTGCGTACTGTTCCTTCCACCTCAACAAGAGGATCCAGCACATAAAAACGTTTGCTCAGTATGATATTTTCCTTATTGTTGTTTTCATAAACAACGAGAGCATAGTTTCCTGACACTTTAATTTCCACATCTTCATTAGGAATATACAACTGGTAATTAATATAATCAAAGCTTGTATTAAATGAATAAGCAAAATCCTTAAGCGGATTATCAAAAAAACCCTCCAGATAATCGGTTTGAGGCATAAAGCTTTCGTTCCAGTCGGCATCACAATGCACAATAGTATAATAGTAATCTTTCACTTCGCCCGATAAATCATCAAATTTAAACACGAGAGGCATCTCCTCTCCCATTTCCCATATCGGGTGTGAAAGTTCAAAGCCTTCTCGATACATTTTTATAGTTTTTATTTCCTCCCTGTAAACTGCATCTTCATAATAATAATTTTCTTCCCGCTCCTGGGAATTCGACAACATAAACAAAAGACTTGAAAAAACTGTTGCTGCTATATATTTAAAATTTATTTTATACATGTGCTAATTTCAATATTTACATTGTGTTTCAAAGTTACTCAATTATAGTTAAACGGAAAACACATTTAATTATTTGCATATTTTGAACCTTTGATTTTTCGTAAATTAACGTTGTGAAAAGTGAATTTATTATTTACTTTTGTCACCCTGAAAAAACAATACTATTCTTGATAAAATGTCAGAAGTCATTAAGTTAAGGAAAGGGCTGGATATAAAATTAAAGGGAAGCGCGGAAAAAGTTCTTGAATCCCTTTCCGTTCCTGCCATGGCAGCAATAAAGCCCACCGATTTTCCGGGACTTACGCCCAAGATGAGCGTAAAGCCGGGACAGGAAGTAAAAGCAGGGGATGCATTATTTTACGACAAATACCATCCAGAAATTCTTTTTACTGCTCCTGTAGGCGGAAAAGTAGTTTCGGTAAACAGGGGTGAACGCCGCCGGATACTGGAAATAGTAATTGAACAT
>JBEPWX010000252.1:0-5460 GCA_041642235.1 Mariniphaga sp. | reverse complement strand
CAGCGGACAAAGATCCTGAACGACACTTTGGATATACGCTCCATAGAAGAACTGGAAAAAGCTGCTAAAGCTGGAAAACTCGAAAAAGTAAAAGGATTTGGAAAGAAAACAACTGAAAAAATTCTTGAAGAAATTGAGACCTGGTCATTAAAAGGAGGCTCCCAAAGAATAAAAAGAACAGAAGCGGAGTTGCTGGCAAATCCAATGTTAAAGTATCTGGAAGGTAAAGTGGAGAAACTTACCGTTGCCGGAAGTTTCAGAAGGAAGAAAGAAACTGTACGTGATATTGATATTGTGGCTTTAAGTTCAAGTCCCCGACAGACTATGAAGGCATTTATCGGTTACGATGAAGTGGAGCAAATTATTGCAAAAGGAGAAACCAGGGCTTCGGTAAAATTACGTACCGGATTGCAGGTTGATATGCGTATTGCAGAGAAGGAAGCATTTGGTGCAGCTTTACTGTATTTTACCGGTTCTAAAGAACATACAGTAGCTTTGCGTACCATGGCACAGGAGCGGGGGTTAAAGCTGAACGAATATGGAATCTCAAAAAATGGTAAAATATTGGCTTCTGAAACAGAGCAGCAGGTATACAAGTCCTTGGGACTTAAATATATTGAGCCTGAACTTCGTGAAAATAAAGGAGAGATTGAAGCTGCGCTCAATAATAAACTACCCAGATTGGTTTGTAGAAATGATTTACGTGGTGACCTGCATTCCCATACTACAGAAACCGATGGCACCAATACACTGGAAGAAATGGCTGATGCTGCACAGGAGTTAGGATACGAATATCTGGCTGTCACCGATCATTCAAAGAAGGTAACAATAGCACGTGGATTGAATGTGCAAAGACTTGCAAAACAAATGGCTGCAGTTGATGATTTAAACAAAAAGCTTAAAAATTTCAAAATCCTTAAGGCAGTGGAGGTAGACATTCTTGAAGATGGTTCACTTGATTTACCTGACAGTATCCTTAAGGAACTTGATCTGGTTGTATGTTCGGTTCATTATTACCGGAAGCTCTCCAGGAAAAAACAAACGCAAAGGATTCTCAGGGCAATGCAGAATCCATATTTTAACATACTGGCTCATCCTACCGGAAGGATGATTGGCATAAGAGATGAGCTGGATGTCGATATGGAAAAAATTATGAAGGAAGCTAAAAATTATGGCTGCTTTTTAGAAATTAATGGCAATCCCGACAGGCTCGATTTAAACGATGATTATGCCCGTATGGCAAAAGAACTGGGTGTGAAGATTTCCATCGCTACGGATGCACATTCTGTAAACAGCCTGCAGAATATAGAATTTGGCGTTGCACAGGCTCGCAGGGGATGGCTTGAAAAGGATGACATAATAAACACCCGATCGCTGCGTGAATTGAAGAAGTTGCTAAAAAGATGAATTCCAGGATAGAACGAAAATCGATTTCGAATATCAGGAATGCAGTTATAGAAAGCAAGGTGTTAATGTGAATGAATTAAATAATAAAACTGAATAAGATGATTGTACTGGTATTTGGATTACCGGGAACCGGAAAAACATTTTTTGCACAGCATTTTGCCCGGAACACAGGGGCTGTGCATCTGTATACTGACCTTGTAAGGGAAAAGCTGGATGCGAAAGGACATTATGACGATACAACCAAACAACAGGTATATAACGAACTTTTTAAACAGGTGATGAGAGAACTGAACGATAAAAAAGATGTTGTTGTAGACGGCACTTTTCATAAGCAGGTGAGAAGAGACCAGGTGAAAAAGATGGCTGTTGAAATGGATGAACCTATATTTCTAATAGAAATTAAAGCAACTGAGAAAACAGTTAAAAAAAGATTGAAAAAGAGCCGGAAGCACAGCGAGGCAGATTTCGATGTCTATAAAACGCTTCAACAGGATTTTGAAACAGAGGAGGACGATCATCTTGAATTATGGTCAGATGAGGAAAAGACAGATGAAATGTTAACCAAGGCAAAACAATACATCAATGGATAAAAAACAGGTGGAATATATAATGAATCACTGCACGTTACCCGATACCTGCAATGAAGTAATTCTGAAAGAAACGCACATATCATGGATAATTTTAACCGATAACTTTGCCTTTAAAATAAAACGTCCTGTAAAATTTTCCTTCCTCGATTTTTCTACTCCCGACAAACGAAAGTTTTACTGTCAGCAAGAGATAAAGCTTAACCGCCGGCTGGCACCCGAAATGTACCTTAAGGTGATACAGATAACCAATCAAATGGCTGGGCTGGCTGACGAGGAAGATGAAAATGAGGTAATAGATCATGCTGTGCAGATGAAGCGCATGGATAACAATCTGGAGATGGACAGGATGCTGGAAAGAAACGAGGTAACTGAAAAGCACATCGATAAACTGGCTGAAAAAATTGCCCGGTTTCATAAAAAGATACGGGTGCTGAAAAATGCTTTTGCTACCCTGAAATTCCAGGAAAAATATGCTGATATTCAGCACGAGAGTACCTTCCTGGCAGAGAAAGCCGGTGCTGAATGGGAAGGAAAAATCAATGATTGTGTAGGCAAATCGTTTAACTACCTTAACTCCATCCGAAATTTATCAAACCACAGGGTAATTACAGGATATCATAAAAACTGCCATGGCGATTTGAATGCCAGCAACATTTTTTTGTACGACGATCCTGTAATTTTCGATTGCATCGAATTTAACAGCGATTACCGCAGAATTGATATCCTGAATGATATTGCCTTTTTATGTGTTGATCTCGATTTCTACGGAAAGCAGGATTTAAGTGAACGGTTTTATAAAAAGTACCTTGAAGCGTACGGGATTGAGGATGATCCTGAGAGCCTTAAATTGTTCACCTATTATAAAAGCTACCGGGCAAGTGTAAGGGCTAAGGTAATCCTGATTAACATGAAAGAAACTGCGGATAATAATAATGAAAAAGATTTGGAAGATGTAAAGAAATACATTTTGATGATGGAAGAATACCTTCGGGATTTTTAAACCGGGACACAACTATATTTTTCTGAAATCGATTTAAATATTTAAAATATGAAACTGATATATAAATTTAAAGAGCTTAACAGTTCAAAAGTTAAGGAAGTAGGAGGAAAAAATGCATCGCTCGGAGAAATGTTCCGTGAATTGGGTTCAAAAGGTATAAAAGTTCCCGATGGTTTTGCCACTTCTGCAGAAGCTTACTGGAAGTTTATCAGGAATAATAAAATTGAAGATTCCTTAAAAGATACATTGGCTTCACTCGATAAGGATGCAGAAAACCTAAAAGAAGTAGGTGCAAAATGCCGTGAACTGGTGATGGAAGCCACCATCCCCGGGGAGGTTAAGGAAAAGATATTAGAAGGATTTAAAGAATTAAAAGAACGGGAGGAATCAATTGAAAGTGTTGCTGTACGAAGCAGTGCAACTGCCGAAGATTTACCTGAGGCCAGCTTTGCCGGTCAGCATGAATCGTACATGAATATAAAAACTGAGGAGGAATTGCTCGATGCATGGAAAAAATGCGTGGCTTCTTTGTTTACCGACAGGGCAATTAAATACCGTCAAAAAAATGGATTTGAACATATGAAGGTAGCCTTGTCAGTGGGAGTGCAGAAGATGGTGCGTTCCGATAAATCGTCGGCAGGAGTTGCTTTTACAATTGATCCTGAAAGCGGTTTTGAAAACGTGATTCTCATTAACGGTGCCTGGGGTTTAGGCGATAATGTGGTGCAGGGTGCAGTTTTAACCGATGAGTTTTATTTGTTTAAAGAAGCCCTTAAAACCGGGAAAGAACCCATTCTTTCAAAAAGGCTCGGGTCAAAAGCCAAAATGATGGTTTATAATGAACACAAAAAGAAAAAGGAAACAACAGTTAATAAACGAACCCCCGGAAAATTACGGAGAAAATATGTGTTGACGGATGATGAATTGAAAGAACTTGGGCATTGGTGCCTGGAAATTGAAAAGCATTATAAAAAGCCCATGGACATTGAATGGGCTAAAGATGGCAATACCGACGAACTCTTTATTGTTCAGGCCCGGCCTGAAACGGTTCATTCTTCGAAGAAAGAACCCAATAAGCTTAAAAAGTACAGCATGAAGGAGAAGGATAAAACTCCTTTGATTACCGGGATTGGAATCGGAGATAAGATAGCTGCGGGCAAAGTAAGGATTTTAAGTTCGCCCGATGAGTCGGATAAGCTTGAAAAAGGAGATGTACTGGTAACGGAAATTACCAATCCCGATTGGGACCCGGTAATGAAAAAGGCGGCTGCTATTATTACCAATAGCGGCGGGCGCACCAGCCATGCCGCAATTGTTGCCCGCGAGCTGGGGGCTGTTGCAGTGGTGGGTACCAAAAATGCTACTGAAAAGTTAAAGGACGGCCAGGAAGTTACTGTTTCGTGTGCCAAAGGTAACGAGGGACATATCTATGAAGGAATATTGAAATGGGATGAAAAGGTAATTAACCTTAAAAAACTGGGTAAGCCAAAAACAGAGGTTATGCTGATACTTGCAAACCCCGGTGCTGCCTATACCAATGCCATGCTGCCGGTTGACGGGGTGGGGCTGATGCGGCTCGAATTTGTGATTAACAGTTCAATTAAAATTCATCCCCTGGCCCTGATAAATTTTCATAACCTGAAAAGTAAGAAGGCAAAAAGAAAAATAAAAAAGCTGACCTCGGAATACGACGATAAAAAACATTATTTCGTTGAAAAGCTTTCCAGAGCAGTGGCCACAATTGCTGCAGCCTTCTATCCTAATGATGTAATAGTAAGAATGAGCGATTTCAAATCGAATGAATATGCCGATTTGATTGGCGGAAAAGAATTTGAACCCAAAGAAGAAAATCCAATGGTAGGTTTCAGGGGTGCATCCCGTTACTATCACAAAAAGTACCGGGAAGGATTCGCACTCGAATGCCAGGCTATGCGGATCGTAAGGGAGGATATGGGACTGACCAACGTGAAGCTGATGATTCCATTCTGCCGCACAGTGGAGGAAGGCAAAAAAGTGCAGGAAGTAATGGCTGAAAATGGGTTAAAGCGCGGAGAGAATGGGCTCGAATTGTATGTAATGACCGAAATACCGAACAATGTGCTTATGGCTGAAGAGTTTGCAAAAATATTTGATGGCTTTTCCATTGGTTCAAATGATCTTACCCAGTTAACCCTGGGAATTGACAGGGATTCACAAATTGTAAGCGAGTTATTCGATGAACGAAATGAAGGTGTGAAGGAAATGCTCAGGATGGCCATAAAAAAAGCGCATAAGAAAAAAAGAAAAATTGGGTTGTGCGGCCAGGCTCCAAGCGATTTTCCCGAGATGGCCCGGTTCCTGGTGGAGGCAGGAATCGACAGTATTTCGTTTAATCCCGATGCAGTGGCTACCGGAATTGAAAATATAGTGAAAGCTGAAAAATAAATTGTTGCTGGTTATTGAACACCAAATAAAGACATTATG
>JBEPWX010000251.1:0-5465 GCA_041642235.1 Mariniphaga sp. | reverse complement strand
AAGGATATTCGTTCGGTAGCTGTTATCGGACCCCTGGCAGATGCCCCTCACGATCAGCTTGGAACCTGGGTTTTTGATGGGAATTCAGATGATTCAGTAACACCCAAAACGACATTGCAAAATATGTTGGGCAACAGGATGAATTTTGCTGTGGGACTTGAATACAGCCGTGACAAATCAACTGCAGGTTTTAATGACGCTATAAATGCTGCACAAAAATCTGATATGGTCTTGTTTTTTGCCGGAGAGGAATCCATCCTCTCGGGAGAGGCAAATTCCAGGGGAATCATTGATTTGCCTGGTATTCAAACTGAATTATTACACGAATTGAAAAAAACAGGAAACCCAATTGTACTAATAATTATGGCCGGTCGTCCGCTGGCAATAGAAGAAGAAATTAAAATGGCTGATGCCGTTTTGTATGCATGGCATCCCGGAACAATGGCCGGACCAGCGCTCATAGATTTGATTTTCGGAGATTATTCGCCAACAGGAAAATTACCTGTAACGTTTGTAAAAGGTGCCGGGCAGATTCCTTTATATCATTACCGTAAAAATACAGGACGGCCCGCAACTAAAAACGATTATATAAATATTGACGATATTCCGCGCAATTCAAAACAGTTATCACTCGGATTCAAATCAATGCATCTCGATTATGGAATTGATCCATTATTCCCATTTGGCTATGGATTGTCTTATACTGAATTTCAATACAGCAATCTTGAGTTGTCTGATTCCGGAATGAAAAATGATGAGTCGCTAACCGTATCGGTAAACATCAAAAATATTGGTAATTTTGAAACCGGGGAAATCGCTCAATTGTATATTCGTGACCGTGTAGGAAGTTTGACCCGACCGGTAAAGGAATTGAAAGGATTTCAGAAAATTTATCTGAAACCGGGAGAGGTTCAGAAAATAAGTTTTGAGATTTTTTCAAATGATTTGGAATTTTTTAATGGTGAAGAATATGTTATTGAACCAGGAGAATTTGATATCTGGATTGGTCCAAATTCAGCTGAAGGGTTACATGCAAAATTTATCTTAGAGTAATTCAAAATGACATATCAAAAGAAAATAACAAAGTTTTTATTGGTTGCTGTAATTTTAATTGTACCAATTGGATTGTTTGCTCAGGAAACTTGTGAATACCTGGTTTGGTCTGATGAATTTAATGAAACCGGAGCTCCCGATGAGGATAAATGGGGTTACGATATTGGGGGTAATGGATGGGGAAACCAGGAACTTCAAAACTATACGGATTCCAGAACCAACTCTTTTGTGAAAGATGGAAAGTTGATAATCAAAGCACTGAAACAAAATGGTAACTGGACTTCCGCACGACTCGTTACAAAAGATAAAGGCGACTGGTTGTATGGAAGGGTTGAAGTGAAAGCAAAACTCCCTGCAGGCAAAGGAACCTGGCCGGCAGTCTGGATGTTACCCACCGATTGGGAATATGGAGGCTGGCCAAAAAGCGGTGAAATTGATATAATGGAACACGTGGGCTACGAAATGGGGAAAATTCACGGCACCATTCATACCGAAGCATACAATCACTCGATTGGCACCCAGCTTGGAGGAACAATTGGGGTTAACAATGTAGCTTCACAATTTCATATATACGCTATCAGCTGGACGGAAGATGAAATCGTCTGGTATGTGGACGGAGAAGAATACTACAGGATTAATAATCCGGATAAAACCTATAAAGAATGGCCATTTAATAAACGCTTTCATCTTATTTTAAATTTAGCGATTGGAGGGACCTGGGGTGGTGCCCAGGGCATCGATCCAAGTTTGGAGGAAGCCACAATGGAAATTGATTACGTGAGGGTCTATAAAAAACGTCCCGACACCCGTAAATAACGGAAAAAAACACTGAATCCGGCAAGGAATTAATATTTTCAACATCTAATTCCCTTTTACCTATTATTTTAAAATGGTATGAGTTGAATGGGTGAATAATGCCTTTATGAAAAGGCCTGACGGTCTTTTTTAATGCTTTCTGTTCAACTTTGTCATGAACAAAAAACACTAAAAACAGAAATAACAAGGAAAACAAGAATTTTAACTGCAGGCATATATGTTTTTCCTTTTTATTGGTTTTTATTTTTTTCCCATGAATTACGGTTATAAACCCCGGGCATTGCGTGGTCGCCATATTCAAATTCAAATGCAACATATCGAATTCCTTTTAATTCAGTAAATGACCAGGTGGTTGAAATCATAAAACTCCTGGCTCCGGCAGATCCCATTTGCTGTGTCAGTGCCTTACTGTCGGGAATGGATAGATATGCCGTATCGTTTGAAGTTCCGATATACTCTACCTGAACTTTTGGCCAGGCATTATTAATGATTCTTTCCAATGTCTCACCGGTTAATGTGTCATTATCTACCGGTCGCATTTTTATCATTTCAAATTCTTCTCTTTGTCGGTTAAAGGAATATTTCCAGATAATACCCGATGAGTTAACTCCTGAAGAACGGACCGGCGGTACAGCAATCTTATCTTCATTTGATTTTTCCGATGCACTCTTTTCCCGATGTGATGTATTGCAGCTGATTAACAACAGGAGCAGTCCCCATAATACTTTTTTCTTCATGTTTTTATGATTCGTACTGTAGCAATCAAATTTAGTAATACCTTTTTATTTTTTAAAACCTTTGATGTTGTAAAAACCATGAATGGTATACTTTAGCTACCTATCTTAAATTTCTTTTTCAATATCCGGTTCAATCTAAACCCGGGGGGGTTGATTTTCTGAGTCCGACATCCATTTTTATGTCCATTAAAAGCCTGCCCATAAGTACAAGAGGGGCACAAACCCAAATAAATTTACCGAAGTTCCCATAGGTCACTTAATAAACAAGTAGGTGGATATAAGTGTTGGATTTTATGAATTTGAATCATTTTCCGGAAATGGAAGAGATACGAAAATAATGCCATACCTGATTCGGGCAGTTTAATAGGCCAAAGAATTCAGGATCATGGCAGTTTATAGTTCATATAATATTTATAATATGGAACACGCTATTTTAGGCATACATCATATCACTGCCATTGCGGGAGATGCACAACGTAATTACGATTTTTATACCAAAACCCTTGGCATGAAAATGGTTAAGAAAACCGTCAATTTCGACGATCCGCAGACCTACCATTTTTACTTTGGAGATGAAACAGGCTCCCCTGGTACCATTCTTACCTTTTTTCCCTGGCCTCGTGTTAAACAAGGGAAAAATGGTGCACGCATGGTTACCGAAATTGGGTATTCGGTGCCTGAGGGCAGCCTTGATTTCTGGGAAAAGCAATTTAAAGATGCCGGAATACGTCATGATGAAATCAATGAAAGGTTTGGTGAAAAACAATTGCCCTTCCAGGATCCTGATGGTTTGTGGCTTACATTAATTGAATCAAAACAGAACGACAGCCGTAAAGGCCGGGTAACCTCAAAAATCGATGCCGGTGCAGCGATTAAAGGATTTCATACCGCTGTCATAACCCTTAACAGCATCGAAGATACTGCAGCACTCTTAACCGATGTGTTTGGATACCAACTGGTGGATAAGGACAGGAACCTTTACCGATACCGGACCGATGCAGTTGAGAATGCCGCTTTGATAGATCTGCTGGAAGAACCCAATGCACCAGGAGGTATAAATGCCGGAGGCACCAATCACCATATTGCCTTCCGGGTTAAAGATGAAGAAACACTGATGACCTTCCGTGAAAAAATTGTGGAAAGAGGTCTTTTCATTACCGAAAAGATAAACAGGGACTATTTTTTCTCCCTTTATTTCCGCGAACCTGGTGGAGTATTGTTTGAAATTGCCACCGATACTCCGGGTTTTGCAACGGATGAAGCTGTGGAAGAACTGGGTAGCGCACTGAAACTACCCGGCAGGTACGAACCGATACGCTCTAAAATAGAAAATGCATTGCCCAAACTTAAAATGTAAACGCAACTTATGCACCAAAAAAATATTCAAACAGCAGGCAAGTCTTTAAAAGATGCAGGAGAAGCACTTATTATGATTCATGGCAGGGGGGGCAGTGCACATGATATACTTGGTGTTGCTGCCCATTTAAATGTGGCTGAATTTGCCCTGCTTGCACCACAGGCCATTAATTCCACCTGGTATCCTTATTCCTTCATGGCCCCGGTGGAGCAGAATCAACCCCGGCTCGGTTCGGCACTCAACTTATTGAAAGAACTTGTTCAGGATGTAAATGATCATGGTATTCCATTTGAAAACATATACTTTCTTGGCTTTTCGCAGGGCGCTTGCCTGGCACTGGAATTTGTCTCCCGAAATGCAACACGCTATGGCGGAGTGGTTGCCTTTACAGGTGGGCTAATTGGAGATAAAATCGAACAAAGAAATTATTGGGGTGACTTTAAGCAAACACCTTTCTTCATTGGAACAGGTAACTCTGATCCTCATGTGCCGGTGGAACGGGTGAACGAAACCGTCAGCATTTTAAATGAAATGAATGCCCGGGTTGACCTTCAGGTATATGAGGGCAAGCCACATAATATCTCACAGGATGAAATGGATACAGCAAATCGTTTAATTTTCAAATTATAAATAATAGAAAAATGAATAACCAATGGCCGGTAATTTCAGGACGTAAAGCACCAAAATATGGAGGTAGAATTCCCAACCTTCACGATTGGATAATTAAGGAAACCTATTATGTTTAAAATCACGCGTATTTTTAATGATCGCAGCGGCGAAAGTCATTTCGAAAACATTGAAATTCCACTGGAGGATAAAGGAGAGATTGGTTTTTTATCGGGGGAGATACCAGTTGATAAAGTAATTTTCCGAAAGGTGAAACCTGACTATGATTACAATTTTCATACAGCCCCACAGCGGCAGTATATCATCCTTATTGATGGCGAAATTGAAATTGAAACATCCATGGGTGAAAAAAGAACGTTTAAAGGAGGGGATGTTATACTTGCAGAAGACATAGAAGGCAAAGGCCACAGAACAAGAAACCTGCAAAACAGGGAGAGAAAATCAGTATTTGTAACCTGTGAAGGAAGTACGGGTTAAGCATATTGGCAAAGCTGTTAATAATTCTTTTACGGGGCTGAAAATTATATTCCTGGTATGGCTCATCCGGATATTCAGGGGTCAGCAAACAAGAATCGAGGAAATAATTTCAGAAATAGGAACTGGAAAGTACAAGGCAGCTATTAAAATTTATCAAAAGCGATATCAAATATTTTTCAACTTGGGATTAATTTCGCATCAAATTCGCATCAACTTCGCACTAAATTCGCGATTTATCGAAATTAATGCGAATTTAATCTGAAGTTGATCTGTATTTAAATCGAAACTCTTCCTATCTATAGTACCAAATGCTCGCTGTTTAATCCTAAATTATGTTTCCCCAAACGACAAAAATTAATAATTTTTTACAGTGGTCAGGGAAACCGGAGAATTGGTAT